>DASRCS010000214.1:0-23261 GCA_035652995.1 Pyrinomonadaceae bacterium | reverse complement strand
GTCGGCGTCGTAGGTGTAGGCGGCGGTCTGTACCTGCCCCGAGACTAACTGAGCCTGCGTCATCCGGTTCTCGGCGTCGTAGGTGCGCGTGCATAGAGTGTTAGGGTCCGCCTGCACCATGCACAGGTCGCGGGTCTGGTTGCCGGCTAAGTCGTAGAGCATCCTGCGCTGCGTCGGGTCGGTGATGGCCGCGTCGCCCGGCAGGTAGAGGCGGTTGTCGTTCCTCGTGATGTCGAGTTCGTACTGCGGCTTCGGCGCGTTCGTCGTCGCGGAGGCGTTGATGGTGCGGTTGCCCCAGCGGTCGTAGGTGTAGCTCTGCGTCCACGGCGCGGCGCTCGACTCGCTAGCAGACGAAAGCCGGTTCAGAGAGTCGTAGGTGAAGCTCTGCGTGCCCAGCCCGTAGTTGCCACTCTGGTCGTAGCCCGCCCCGTCGAAGTTCGGGATGAACAAGTCCTGCTCGCGCAGATTCCCGTTGTTGTCCGCCCCTCCCCCGCTGGCACCCGAACCGTGGGCGCTGTACTGGTTGATGATCGCCCCGCGGTTCCAGTTCGTAGAGTTCGCCTGATCTGTGAAGGCGTAGGTGCTGACTCTAATCTCGGCGAGTTGACCGCGCGAGTTGTAGAGATGTTTATTATAGACGGGCGTGTCGGTGCCGAAGCGCTCCTGGTTCATCCCGCCCTTCTCGTCATAGACGAGTTGCGAGGCGTAGGTGCGCTGCGCGCCGTCGCCGAGGTTGCCGGAGAAGGCAGCCTGCGAGCCGTTGTCGCCGAGTCGTCCCGCAGCGTCGTAGTTGTAGCTGACTGAGTGCCCCGAAGGGTAATTCTCTGATGTGACTCCGCCCGCCAAGTTGTAACCTAGCTGAGTAGTGTAAGCCTGACCCCACGCGCCGCTCACCCAGAACTTCTGCTGGTACTGCGTCGGTCTGCCCATCACATCGTATGTGGCGAAGGTGGACTGGGCGATGGCAGCAGCCTCAGTCCTGTAGAGGTGTCCCTTGCCGTTCGTCGCGGAGTCGTAGTAACGGCTCACCGTAGGCGTCGTCGTTCCCCCGCCCGAGTAGGTGACAGTAATGTTGCGATTCAGGTGGTCGTAAGCATAAGTGGCTATGACGCCCCTCGCGTCTGTCTTCGTCTGGAGGTTCCCGTCGTTGTCATAGGTATAGCCGACCGTGCCGCTCTCTGGGTTAGTCGCCGACGTTAGTCGGGACAGCGAGTCATAAACGAAAGTTCTAGTCTGCGTACCCTGCGTCACCGTGCGGAGGTTGCCGAGCACGTCATACGTGTAGTTCGTCAGGTAGTTCAGGTTGCTGGGGTCTTCATAAACCGACGTCAGCCTGTCCAGCGCATCCGTGACGCTCTTGCGCGAGTGGCCCGCAGAACTCGTGTCATGCTGGTCTGTGACCGTCACGCTGTTGCCGCTGTATGAAGTGGTGACGAACGCACCGTCCGGCTTCGTCGTCACCGTCGTCACCCTGCCCAGCGCGTCATAAGCCGTCTCGGCCCACTTATCGGTAGAGAAGAGCGCCGCGCCTTCCGCCGCCCGGTAAGACATGGATGATCGCTTCACCCTGCCGAGCGCGTCGTATTCCGTGTCAACAGTGATCCAAGGCTTCGTCGTGTCGTAGTTCTCGTAGATAGCCTTGCGGTAGGCCCTCCCCATCCCGTCGAAGAACTGCTTGGACTCGGCGCGGCGCGAAGAGTCGAGGTCTGTGAGCGTATGGACGTAGAGGTTGCCTACGGTGTCGCCGTAGTCGTAGTCGGCGCGGCTGCCGTCGGGGCGCACCACGGCCCTCAGGCGGTCGAGCGGGTCGGGGCTGCCCTGCGAGTCGGCGTAGTAGAGCGTCGTCGTCTTGTTGTTCGCGTCCGTCGTCGAGTAGGTAAGCCCGGTGTAGAAGTCGTATATGGTCGAAGCGACCAGCGCGGTCGCCGAGCCGTACTGTCCCGTCGGGTCGGGCACGGGCGATGTCACGCTCGCGGGGAGAGCGAAGGTGTTGGCGGTGTACGTGCCGTTGCACCTGAGACCGCCGTCGTTACAGAAGGAGTCGGCGAACGAGACGGTAGAGGTGTTGCCGTTCGGGTCGGTCGAACTGATGACGTTGCCGGCAATGTCGTAGTGCGAAGACGAAGTGACCGCGCCCGTGCCGCCCGCGGCGTTCGCGTAACTGGTCACACTTGTGACGTTGCCTCGGGTCGTGAAGCCGGTCGTATAGGTCGTGTCATGCCCCGTGATGCCGGGGCAGTCTGTAAGGGCGTACTGGTCGTATGCGTAAGTGGTCAGCGAAGCCTTCGAGTTCCCCGCGGCGTCAGACGACACCCACTGCTGCGACGGAAGACTGCGAAGGCTCGCGCCGACCGCCTGGTTAGCGTCGGCGTTCACGTAAGCGGCGGTCGTCACGAAGTCCGTGTGCGTCCGCCGCACGAACGCGCCCGCCGCGCCCGCCCCGTAGTCGTATTCGTATGTGTCGGTGCGATTGCCGTACTGGTCGTAAGAGAAGGTCTGCTCGCTGACTTGGTTCGTGTCCGCCAGAGTCGTCAGTACCTGCGTCACCTGCGGGTTGTTCGCCCTCACCGAGCCGTTCGGCTCGGCCTGTGTCAGAGGCCACGTCGCGCCGTCAACCGGCTGCTGCCACGTACTCTCGACCTTCCGCAAAAGCGCGCCAGACTGTGGGTCGTAAACCTCGGCCTTGTACTCCTTGCCCTCCTGCCAGCCGGTGTAATCCACTGGAGTCCGGTTGAAAGAGAGGCGGGGGCTGCCGTAATAGTAGTGAATCTCGTGGCTCAGCAGCGCCGCGCCCGTGTCGCACTGTCCGACCGCGGGGCCGGACGTGCACTGCTGCACGTCCACGTAACCGGCGTTCGTGGTGCTGGATTCTGGCCGGCTGTACACCTGCTTGACCGAGTAGGCAGAGCCTGAGTCTCCGCCCGGATACACCCTCCGCTCGACGATCCGGCGATAGACCTACTTCTCGTTGTTCGAGTCGGTGAGCATCCCGGTCGCGTCCCCGTCCGTCAGCCCCGGCGCGTAGTCGTACTCGATTGCGCCCCCGGTCGGCAGCACCACACGTGCCAACTCACCGTAGTCGTCATAAGCGAACTGGTAAGACTGGCCGTTCGGCAGTACGACCGAGCTGATGATTTGAGGGGTCGAGTTCGAACCTCCGTTCGGCTCGTTCAGGCCGGGGAAGAGCGAGGAGACCGTCCTGATCTGGAAGCCGGAGCGTAGCGTCGCCGAACTGAGCGCCGCGACGTTGATCGTTACGGTGCGATCAACGCCTCCGAAGCCCTTGTAGGTGATCGTCGTGGGCGAGCCGTTACTGATCGTCACCACCCTGTCGAGCGAGTCTGTGACGCTCACGAGCTTCTGCGTGTTGATGTCGTAGGAGAAGGTGACGAGGTTGCCGTCGCGGTCGCGCATCCAGTTGATCGCCCCGCCGGGCGCGGGCGAGTCGCCGATGCGGAAGCGCGTGCCGTCCTTGAGGATCATGTAGCCTTTGGGGGCGCTGTTCGGCGGGTCATCGTAAGGGTAGTCGGTCACGTCCGCGTCGGCGATGAACGTCGCCGACGAGCCATCCGCCGTGACGAAGACCCTGCCGCGGTCGAAGAACTGGCCGCTCAGGCAGGTCGTCGAGTCGGTGAGGTGGGCAGCGCCGTTCCGCGCCGTGTCGCGCAACTCGTACTCGGTTCCGTCGGGCGCGGTGAAGCTCAGGCGGGTGAGCGTCAGCCGGTGGACGTAGCCGCAGCTGCCGGCGATGATGTAGTCGCGGCTGTTGGCCGAGCGCAGACTCATCCTCCCCACGCTGTAGGTCTGGTCTATGGCGGTGGAAGTCTCCTGGTCGAGCCAACTGGGCGTCGGGTAGTAGTTGGCCGAGTGTCCGGGGTTAATGTCCTTGCGTATGACCCACTTCTGATCTATGCGTAGTGTGATCGCGTAGCCCGCGCCGCCGCGACCGCCCACCTTGAGGATCGGCAGGCTGAAGTTGAGGCCGCCGTTGTAGGGGTTGACCGTCTCGAAGCCCGAAAGTGAGTAAGAGCCTGCGGGCGCGCCCGATGTGAGGCCGGAAGGCGTGGAGCCGTCAGTCACCTTCTGAGACTGCGCTAAGGCCGACGCCGAGAGAAGCAGTACAAATAACGTCGTCGTGAAGGCCCGCCGCGTAAAACGATATGGTTGAGAGGGCCTTACTTGTAACGAGAGCAACGGGCGGGCGAAGGCCGAGAGGCGAGACGGGCGAGTGTACGTCACGAAGGTGACTCCTTGATCGTTTCCCGTCACCGGTGTGCTATGACGCGTAACTGACAAGTGACGCATCTTCAGCGCCCGAAGTGGCAGCAGGAAGTTTGTTTTGTTAGAAAGACCCGGGGGCACCGTCAAGTGCTCGCGGGTCTCGCTCTTTAAGATGTCTGTCGCGGCGACTCATCGCGGCGCACGACGCTGCGCCGACGACTGGCGGCGTGTGCACGGATGCGTAAGGGACTCGCAACCTGATGATCCTTTGCTTTTATGGTTCGCGTGAGACTAGCGGCGGTAACTCTGTCGGTAGCTCGCGTGAGCGGTCAAGTCGTCCGGGAAGCGGCAAGACCATAATCCCGGCGGGGCGAAACTGTCAAGAAAATTTTTATAACGCCAAACTTCTCACCCTTCCGGCTTACCCGGGCGACGCCGCAATAGCCACCAGACAGTCTGAGGCGGTTCCCGCGAGACGGGCGCGCGAAGGCGAAGGCGGATGTGGTAGGAACGAGGGAGTGAATAAAAGCGGCGCGTGAACTGTTTAGGCCAGTTGAAGTGTCTAGCTGCCACGCTTTATTAACGGCCTAAAGTGGGTGCAAACGCGATTGCCTCGATAAAGACACGTGAATAAGAATTGGTTCAAGCTCTCACCTCTCACTAGTTGAGCTTTCGCAAAAACTCAACGGGGTCGAAGCCAATTACCTTCGCTATCTCCAAGAACTCGATCACATCCAGCCCTCGCTCGCCGCGCTCTATTTTTGAGACGTACGACTGCGGGCGACCGAGCCGCTCAGCCAAGTCCGATTGTCTTAATCCCGCTTCCGTGCGAGCTTCGGCCAGCAGGTGCCGAAGTAATTCATATCTCCGTTCAGGGTCAGCCCGCATTCTAACCCTGATTTAACCATCAACCGGCCACATACTCCACAAACTTATTGACCCAAAACCTGTTTGGGTTATGCTCGCCGCTAGCTTTGCGCTCATGGGACAGAATACCGTGCGTAAAACAGATGTGCTCGTAGGGAAGTCGGGCTTAGAGGTGTGCGTGATGGCAATGCGGGTCTTTGCAGATATAGAGACGCTACCGCCGGAGCGAGATGCACTCGCACATCACCCGAAGTTGTCGGGCTGTGACGAAACGGAATTTCGTAGGCTGGCGCTCGACGGTGATTACGGGCGGGTGCTCGTGATCGGCATCATTATCGAACGCGACGGACGGATAGCCCTCAGCGGCTGTCTGGGGCGTGACCGGCAAACCATGAACTTCCATCTTGAGGAACGGCGCACGCTTATCGGCTTCTGGAAGCTGCTCAAGGATTTCGACCCTAAACGCGACACGATCATTGGGCACAACATTCTCTCCTTTGATCTCAAGGTCATTTATAAGCGGTCGTACATTAACCGCGTGCAGCCGAGTCTCACCCTCAGTTTCGCGCGCTACAAGTCGCAGCCGATCTTTGACACGATGTACGAGTGGAACAAATGGGATACGCGCAAACTCATCAGCCTCGACGAACTCGCGCGGGCGGAAGGCAGGTCGGCGTCAACGCTCCTCTTTAGCTTTCTGTACGAATCCGCATTCGAGAATGGTGTAGGCGCGTTCATCAACGAACTGCTTGAAGAAGTGGCGAAAAGAGATGGTCACTGGAATGTTGAGAGGCTCGAACAGGATGCGTCCCTGAAAATAGGACGCCTCAAGCACGTCCTGGAACAATCGGCATGGGTCTGGTCGCGTAGAATTCTGGAGAAACTTATCTGTTTCGGATTCACACCGGGAGAGAAGTGATCCATCACTGCGAAATATAAACGGCAACGAACACTTGGCTGATTAGCTCAATCTGCGGTTATAATCAAGAGTGGGCTTTTTACAACTTTATTAAGCGAAAACTTTGCCCTTTTACAAGAATGCTTTTACGGACGCATTGTTTTTACGACATTGCCACGGGGAAGAAAAATCGTTAGCCCTAAGTTTTCCTGAATGATCAGTGAGGATTTTATACAACTTTATTAATTGATAACATTTTCAACTCGTCGCGCGCGCCGTCACTCGATGACGCGCGCGACGACGCATTTGAGGTAGAGGGTTTCGGGGACGCCGACGAGGACGGGGTGGTCGCTCGACTGCGTGCGGCGCTCGACGATCTGCACGCGGCGGCGCGCGTCGGCGGCGGCCTTCGTGATGAGTTCGAGGAAGAGCGGCTCGGTCATGTGATAGGAGCAGGTGCAAGTCACGAGCGTGCCGCCCGCCGAGAGCATCTTGAGGGCGCGCAGGTTGATCTCCTTGTAGCCGCGCGCCGCAGCGGGCACGCTCGTGCGGTTCTTGGCGAAGGCCGGCGGGTCGAGGACGATTGTCTGGAAGCGCTCGCCCGCCGACTCGAACTCGCGCAGCGCGTCGAAGACGTTGGCCTCGCGGAACTCGACGTTCGACGCGCCGTTCAGCTCCGCGTTGCGGCGCGCGGCGGCGACCGCGTCCGACGAGATGTCGAGGCCGACGACGCTCTCACACGCCTGAGCGATTGAGAGCGCGAAGCCGCCGTTGAAGGTGAAGCAGTCGAGCGCGCGGCCACGCGCGTGAGAGCGCGCGGCCAAGTGGTTTTCGCGCTGGTCTAGGAACGCGCCGGTCTTCTGCCCCGCGAGCGGCGCGACGCGCAGGCGCGTGCCGTGCTGCACGACCTCAAGCTCTTCCGGCGCTTCGCCGTAGAGAACGCCCGCGCGCAGCGGCAATCCTTCGAGCGAGCGCACGCGAACGTCGTTGCGCTCGACGACCGCGCGCGGCGCGAACTCTTCGACGAGCAGCTCGACGAGCGTCGTCTTCAAAGATTCCGTCCCTTGCGAGAGCGTTTGCAGGACGAGCACGTCGGCGTAGCGGTCAACGATGAGCGACGGCAGGAGGTCGCCCTCGGAATAGACAAGCCGGAACGCGTCCGCCTCGCGCTCGACGCCAGCGCGCCGCGACGCCGACGCGCGAAGACGCGCGCGCCACCACTCGCGGTCAACCGTCTCGTCTTTCGTCGTCAAAATTCGCAGAGCGATCTCGGAGCGCGCCGAGTAGAGCGCGTGGCCGACGAAGCGACCGCGCTCGTCCTCGACGCGCACGACCGAGCCGCCCTGCGCGCCCGCGTCGCGCACGTCGCTGCGATAGACCCAAAGGTGTCCGCCGCGCACGCGCTCGGCCCCGCGCCGCGTGATTGTGACCCGCTCCTGACTCATGGCTCGCTTGCGCCCCATTGAAGCATGAGAGCGAACCCGCGTCCAACGAGTCCGCGCCGAAAGCCTTGAAATCGTGCCCTCACAGTTGTAGCCTAAAGCCGTTCAGTTCCCCGCGACAATAAAATCTCGAAGGAGGTCTCTCTGTATGCCTGAAGTTGGAGATGTGGCCCCGGACTTCGAGCTGCCGAGCCATCTTGAGAAGGGCAAGAAGGTGAAGCTCTCGGACTTCCGCGGCAAGAAGAACGTCGTCATCGCATTTTACCCGCTGGCGTGGACGCCTGTCTGAACGGCGCAGATGCCTGCCTACGAAGCCGACCTTGAGCGCTTCGGGCAGTACGATGCCCAGGTCCTGGGCATATCCGTTGACAGCGTCCCGTGCAACACCGCTTGGGCGAAGAGTCTCGGCGGTCTCACCTACGATCTCTTAAGCGACTTCCATCCCAAAGGAGAAGTGGCACGCGCCTACGGGGCTTACCGTGAATCGGACGGCATCTCCGAGCGCGCGCTCTTCATCGTGGACAAGGAGGGCAAGCTCGCCTACAAAGATATACACGACATCGGCGACCAGCCCGACAACGAAGACCTGTTCGAGGTTCTGCGTAAACTCTAAATGCAGAGGTCGGAGGTCAGAGGTCAGTGAAAACGCTGTTGCGGCTTTCAGTTTTCAGTTTCGCTGATTCGAGAACAACAACTGACCTCTGACCTCCGACCTCTAACCTCTAAAATTATGACCACACTTTCGAGGAAGTGCGTGCCGTTCACGCCGTTCGACGGCGAGTTGTCGAAGGCCACCGTCGCCATCGTCACCGCCGGCGGCGTGCACCTGAAAGAGCAGGAGCCTTTCAACATCGCCGACGAACTCGGCGACCTGACCTTCCGCGTCATCCCGCCCGACGTTGACGCGTCGCAGTTGATGGTCACACATCATCATTATGATCACTCGGACGCGGACGCGGACATCAACGTCGTGTTTCCGATTGACGTGCTGCGCGACCTGAAGGAAGAGGGCTTCATCCGCGACGTGGCGAAGAAACACGTCGGCTACATGGGCTACACGATGCAGCTCAAGGCGATGTACGAAGGCACCGCGCCTGAGATCGCCAACGAGATTGACAAAGGTTCGCGCGCCGACGTGGTCGTCCTCACCGGCGGTTGACCGAACGTCTGTCACCGCACGGTCGTCGCGGTTCAGCGTGAAATCGAGATGCGCGGTATCCCGACTGTTCTCATCACCGTCAGCCCCGAAGTCTCGGCGCAGATGCGCCCGCCGCGCGCTCTCTACCCAAAAGGTTTCAAGGTCGGCAACAGTCTGGGGCGACCCGGAATGCGCGAACTCCAGCGCGAAGTCCTGCGCGACGCGCTTCTGTTGCTCACGGAGGAGACGCGCCCCGGCTCCTACGTCACGCGCGAGTACCCGGAATACGGCGAGCAGTACGAGCCGCCGAAGGTGCGGAACAAATGAGGCTCGAAGGCCGGCCCGCCTTCAACCCTTCACGCTCTCGCGAAGGAAGCCCCGGCGGCGCGGCGAGTTCGCGGCCTCGTCCGTGGCGGAGTGCCGGACGCCCCGAATCCGCGAGCCGCACGAGCCGCGTCCGCATTCCGCAATCGCGAAGGCTTTGGTTATAATCACGGAAAGCAAAGCCACGCGAGCGGAGGAGAAGGGATGACCGAAGGAGTCAAGCAGAAGCTCCAGCAGGAGCTGAACAATTTGGACGAGGAGCTGCACGTGCACCTGCCGCGCGAGATCAAGCGCGCCAAGGAGTTCGGCGACCTGCGCGAGAACGCCGAGTACCACGCGGCGCTGGCGCGCCAGCAGTTCGTGCAGGCGCGCATCCAGCAGTTGCGCCAGCGCCTGAGCGAACTCTCCTCGATTGACCTCTCGAAAGTCCCGCACGACCGCGCCGCCTACGGCTCGACGCTCGTCCTCTACGACGCCGAGCGCGAGGAGGAAGTCACCTACCGCCTCGTCACGCCCGAAGAGAGCGACCCCGCCGCCGGACTAATCTCGACGACCTCGCCCGTGGGCCGCAGCCTGATGGGCAAAGAGGAAGGCGATGAGGTCAGAGTGACGACGCCCGCCGGCACGCGCAACTTCGAGATCAAGAAGCTGACGACGCTGCACGACGAGGCCAAAGAGAAAGGCGCATGACGCCGGAGCCGCGGCGCATACTTTTAGCTTGGGTCGCGGGAATCGTCAGCGCCGCCGCCGCGCTCCTCATCGCATACGTCGCGGGCGTCGTCGCGGTCGCCGTGAACCTGCGAGACCTCTTCGCGACGCTCCTCACCGCCGTCACGTTCCTCCCGGTGATGCTCATCATCGTCTTCCTGCCGCTCGACCTGCTCGCCGGCACGGCGGTCGGCCTCATGCTCGGACTCTGCTCCCGGCTCGCGCACCGGACGCTCGGAGCGTTCACCGGCGCGGCGCTCGGCATCGTCGCCGCCGAACTCGTCTTCAGCGTTCTTCTCCCGCTCGTCCTCAAGCCGGGGCCGTCCACAGACTTCGGCACCGTCATCGGCAACCCGCTTCTCTCAGGACTCTACGGCGTCGTGCTCGGCTCGCTCGCGGGCGTCATCTTCCGCCGCCTCTGCCGCAGAGCATGACGCTGCTCCGGCGCGCGTCGTTATCTTGAGCGCAGTTTTAGCCGCCGCTTTAACACTTCCTTGACAAGCCTTCCGGCGCATTCCTATGATGACTTAACGAAACTCTAACCGCCCGTGAGAGGCGCGTCCGCGTCGGTCGTAGAGCGTGCATGGGGCGTTGCCAGTTCTGTCATCCTCCGGTCTGAGCAAGGCAACAGACTATGAAAAACCTGTGGCAGGCTATCACCCATTTTATCGCCGCGTGCCTAAGAATCGTTACAAGGGTTTACGAACGTATATTTCCGTTCCGAGTAAAAAAACCTGCGACTGATTCAAACCCGGTTTACAGGCTAGACGAAAATGTCTTGTTCACTGTCTATCGTCCCGTAGTCATATCTCCTAACACCTGGTACCCGCTCCTCGCCTTCGCACATCTCTCTGAACAGAGGCCCGATGCTCCGGCCAATTCGCCTAATCCTCAGGAAGAGGTCGAACGGCAGGCTAAATCCATTCTCGGGGCGCAGTTAGTTGAGCACCTAGAGACCATTCAGCAGAGCAAATATGCCGTACCTCATAAGGGCTGGCTTACGTTCGAGCCGCGCGTCGAGGGGGTTGAATTCAACCCACCGCGCCAAAGTTTTTTTTGGGTCAAGGACGTTCACCGTGCAGAGTTTGAGATGCGAACGTCGTCCAAGCATGACAAACGGCAATTGGTTGGCTCCCTCTTAGTACGCATGGGGAGTCTGATTCTGGCGGATATCCCTTTAAGCCTCCGCGTTGATAGCGAGGTGGCTTCAGATACTTCTCAGATAACGTTAGCCAAAGAGTGCGCCTCCCCTTGGAGAAAGATATTCCCCTCCTACTCACATAAGGATACTCACATAATTGAAGAGTTCGAGCACTTTATCGAGGCTATAGGCGATAAGTACCTACGTGATGTCAAGGTTCTACGCTCCGGCGAAGTCTGGGATAAAAGGTTAGAGGAGTTAATCGGCGAGGCGGACGTATTCCAACTGTTCTGGTCATCAAATTCCATGAATTCAGAGTTCGTCAGGAGAGAGTTGGAGTGTGCGCTGCGAATCCCGAAGTTATATTTTGTACGACCCGTCTATTGGGAAGAGCCGCTCCCAGGTGAAAGTGACCCGGAGTTATTACCTTCTGAACTGAGAAAATTGCATTTCCACAAAATTTCTTTCCCGCAAAAGCGTAAGGTAATCGTTTTCATAGACAATAGTGTTGAGCATACAAATAGACCAACTCTACTTCTGCCGTTAGCCATCATGTTAATGCTGTTGACGGCTGGCGTGTGGGCACTTAATCATTACGGGTTTATCCAAGTGTTCGGGCCGCCCACACCATCCCCAACGTCCACACCTTCACCCTCACCGACGGGCGGTCAAGTTTCAGGCCTGTCGCAAGAGGTGAAGCAAGGCTCAGAACAACATAAAACTACTACCGGAGAATTTTCGTCAGCGCCTAGTACTTCGACGCGAGAGGGAGGCTCAACCTCTCCTCAAACATCACCCGCAGGGGCAACATCTTCAACAAACCAATCGGTACCGCCAATTTCGACAAACGGACAGAATACTGCCGAGAGTCAGCCGGCCCCGCCCAGACCGAACGCCAGCCCCGATCTTCGGATAGAAAAGATGAAAGTTGAGATGCTAACTTCGGGCGAGGCAATGCCCGGCGAAAATGCCCCTCAGGGAGTTATCTCGGTAGCCGTTAGATGGAAGATAATTGTAACAAACCAAAGCAATGAGCCGGCGACGGATGTAGAAGTTGAAATCCACTTCCATGGAACTATTATGGTCCCAGACCAACACGGTGAGTACACCCCCCCCGACCTTGCGACGGGAGAGGCTGTTTATCACTGGAGAATTAAGTCCGTTGCCGGTCAGGGCCAAGCTGCACTTGATCTTATAGTGTGGGGTCCCGACATTGCTCCTAATCCTCGGTTACTCTCATACAAAGATTCAACCGGCAAAGTATATAGGTGAAGCGGGGCACTGCATGACGAGTGCGCTCTAACACTCGACAGACTGATAACAACGTGGATTCAACTCTCCCCTTCGCGCAACGAGTGACTTCCTTGACAAGCCTTCCGGCGCGTTCCTATGATGACTCGTCGAAACCGAAAGCGCCCGTGAGAGGCGCAGTCCGCGTCCTTTTGGTGACACGCGGGGAAAGGCTTTGGAAGAGTTGTTCGGTGCGAGCATCGGACGCGGCGCGGGCCGGATCATCAGCGCGATTGTTCAGGGACTCGCGCGGCGCAGGATCAACCCGAACGTCCTGACCGTGACGGGCGTTTCGATCAACGTCCTGTGTGGGCTGATGTTCGGACTCGGCCACTTCTTCTGGGCCGGCATCGTCCTCATCGTCGCCAACCTCTTCGACATGCTCGACGGCCAGGTCGCGCGGCTCACCAACCAGGTGACGCTCTTCGGCGGCTTCCTCGACTCCACGCTCGACCGCGTCTCCGACATGGCCGCCTTCGTCGGCCTGATGGTCTTCTACGCGCGCGACACCGAATTCCACTCGACCGTCAACGTCCTGCTCGCCGGACTCGCGATGGTCGGCTCGGTGTTGGTCTCCTACGCCTCGGCGCGCGCCGAGAGTTTGATACCGAAGTGCGACGTGGGCTTCCTGCGGAGGCCGGAGCGCGTCGTGCTGCTCATCATCGGCGCGCTCTCGACGCACCCGAGTTCGGGCAGCGTCTTCGCCAACCGGATGCCCGCGGTGCTGTGGGTTCTCGCGGTCGGCTCGTTCTGGACTTTCGCCTACCGCGTCTATCACACCTGGTGTGAGCTGAACCGCATCGAGTCGGAGTCGCGCGCAGCCGCCGCGGCTCAGGCAGTTTCCGAAACCTCGCAGAAGCCCCCCGCCGTGCAGCGACGCGCGGACGGCAACGGCGCACCGCAGACGACCGCCGACGCATCAAACGCCGACGCGGGGCGACGCGACGCGCCCGACATCACGCGACGCGTCCCGGCCTCGCGATAGATTCAATGACGAACGCGGAATGATGAATGATGAATGCAGAGCGGCGGGTCTTATTTTCAATTCATCATTCCGCGTTCATCGCTTTCTTCGAGGTGAGCAACGTTGACGGTCTGCCCCTGTTGCGGAGCGAAGTTTGAAGGCGAGTTGAGCGACGGCTGCGGGGCGTGCGGCGCGCGCGCCGTCGGCCCTCCGCTCGCAAGGCCGGAGCGCGAACTCCCGGCTTACGGCCACGCGCTCGCAATCTCAGCCGCGGGCGCTCTGCTCCTGCTCGCGTTCGCGGCGGCGACGGTGGCCGCATTCCTGCGAGGCGAGACGTTCACGCTCGGCGCGGGCGCGCTCGTTCGCGCGGCGGAGACGGCGGCCTGGAGTCTGAAGTGGAGCGCGCTGCCTGCGTCGTTCGCGCTCACGCTCGTCTGCGTCCGACTCTACTCGCGTATGAGGCGCGAGCGCACGCGCTTCGTCGGGCACGGATGCGCGCGCGCCGGACTCGCGCTGACCGCTGCGGTCGCAGTATCGCTTTCAGCACTCATCGGCGTGACCGTGCCGGAGCGCCTGCGTATGCGCGAACTCGGGCGGCGCGCGGCGGAGAACGCCCTGCTCTACGACACAGACCTCGCGCTCATGCGCTACCGCCAGCGGTTCGGCACGTACCCGGCGACGCTCGAAGACCTGCGGCGTCTCGAAGACCCGGACGGCTCGGTCGCGCGCCTGCTCGCGCGCATCGAGGCGGGCGAGTACAAGCCGGAGACGGACGTGGCCTCGCTCTCGTCGGCGCGCGCCAAGTCTCGCGGTCGTCGCCGCGTGAGCGAGTTGCGCGGCGTGGCGTCTGCGCCCGACCTGCCCGACGCAGGCATCACGCTCACGAACTACGAGGTCGTGCTGCCCGGACGCGACGGACTGCTCGGCACGGATGACGACCTGCGGATAAAAGACGGCGTCATCGAGGAAGGCTCGCCCGCAGTCGCGAAAGCGAAGGCGACGCCCGCCGTTCCGGTCAAGCGCCCGAACTGATTCTGTTTCGACAACAACATTTCTAAATCGTCAAGCGACATGGGACTCCTCAGCATTTTCAAGCGAAAGAAGTCGGACGACGAGGCCGCGCGCCGCGCCGCCTTGCTCCGCGCGGGGCGCATCACCGAAGGCTCGATCTTCGACGTGATCACTGACGAGGCGGGCGCGATCACGCAGGTCTTCTACAACTACGAAATCAACGGCGTCGAGTACGAGTCGTCGCAGGCGCTCGACCCCGACCAGCGCCGGCGCTCGACCGACTACTTCCCCGGCGCGAGCGTCACCGTCCGCTTCAACCCGCGCCAGCCGAGCAACTCGGTGGTCGTCTAAAGGCAAAGGCTAAGTGGTGAGTGATGAGTGACGAGTGATGAGTTTGAAGGCCAGCCGCCTTTCACTCATCACCCATCACTCATCACTCATCACTCTCACTTTCATGTTCAAAAAGATTCTCATAGCGAACCGCGGCGAGATCGCCGTGCGCGTCATCCGCGCGTGCCGCGAGCTGGACATCGCGGCGGTCGCGGTTTACTCGGAGGCCGACGCGGCGGCGCTCCACGTCCGTCTCGCCGACGAGGCTTACCTGCTCGGCCCCGCGCCTTCGGTCGAGAGCTACCTGCGAATTGACCGCGTCATCGAGGCCGCGCGCAAAAGCGGCGCGGAGGCCGTGCATCCCGGCTACGGCTTCCTCGCCGAGAACGCGGAATTCGCGCGCGCGGTCAATGATGCCGGACTCGTCTTCATCGGCCCCACGCCCGAAGCGATGGAGCTGATGGGGTCGAAGACGAGCGCCCGCCGCGCCGCCATCGCCGCCGGAGCGCCCGTCGTGCCGGGGACGACCGAAGCGCTCGCCTCAATCGAAGACGCGAGAGAGACCGCCGCGCGCGTCGGCTACCCCGTCATGCTCAAGGCCGCGGCGGGCGGCGGCGGCAAAGGGATGCGCCTCGTCGCGACGGAAGACGAACTGCCGTCGGCGTTCGAGACCGCGCAGTCCGAGGCCGCGTCCGCCTTCGGCGACTCGTCCGTCTATATCGAGAAGGCCGTCGAGCGCCCGCGCCACGTCGAGATTCAAATCTTCGCCGACTCGCACGGCAACTGCGTCCACCTCGGCGAGCGCGAGTGCTCGATTCAGAGGCGGCATCAGAAGGTCATCGAGGAATGCCCTTCGCCGATTAACGACGCTTCTTTGCGCGCGGCGATGGGCGCTGCCGCTATCGAGGTTGCGCGCGCGGCGGATTACGTCGGCGCGGGCACGGTCGAATTCCTCGTCTCGGACGTGACGCGCGACTTTTATTTTCTTGAGATGAACACGCGACTACAGGTCGAGCATCCCGTGACGGAACTCGTCACCGGCTTCGACCTCGTGCGCGAGCAGATTCGCGTCGCCGCCGGACTCCCGCTCTCGTTCGCGCAAGACGAAGTGCGTCTCGACGGGCACGCCGTCGAGTGCCGCGTCTATGCCGAAGACCCGGAGCAGAACTTCATGCCCTCGCCCGGACGCATCAACTACCTTCGCGTGCCCGCAGGCCCCGGCGTGCGCGACGACGGCGGCGTCTATGAAGGCGCGGAGGTTTCGATCTACTACGACCCGCTCGTCTCCAAACTTGCGACGTGGGGGCGCACGCGCGACGAGGCAATCGAGCGGATGCGCCGCGCGCTCTCGGAGTACGCGGTCGGCGGCATCAAGACGACGCTCCCCTTCTTCCGCGAAGTCATGCGCGACCCGGAGTTCGTCGCCGGACGACTCGACACAGGCTTCATCCCTCGCTTCAACGAGCGCCGCGCCGCCGCGCTGGTCTCAAACGCCGGCGAACAACATGAAGCCGAGGAGACTGAACGCCGCGACATCGCGCTCGTCGCCGCCGCGCTTCGCTACGCCGAGTCGGAACAACGAGGCTCACAGCAGCAACAACCACAAGCGCCGCCGAGCCGCTGGAAGATCGCCGGACGCGTGGCGCTTCATCAGTCGAGGATTTGAAGAGCGCACTTGTCACGCGGGACGAACACTTGATTCATGAAACTCAACGCTGAAATTGAAGGCGAAAGGGTCGCGCTCGAAGTGAGGCGCGAGGGCGGGCGCGTGTTCGCGGAGGTCGGCGGGCGGCGTTACGAACTCGAAGCGCGCGCGGTCGGCGAGGGCGAGTGCCTTCTGATTCGGGACGGGCGCGTGTACGAGTGCCGCGTCGGCGCGGCGCGCGGAGCGAAATCGCGCGGCGAGTTGAGCGTCGCGGTCGGCGCGCGCGAGTACGACGTGACGCTCTCGGACACGAAGCACCTGCGCGGCTCGCGCGCGGTCGCGGGGCACGAGGGCGGGCGTTCGCAAATCACAGCGCCGATGCCGGGCAAGGTCGTGCGCGTGCTGGTCTCGAAAGGCCAGGGGGTCGAGGCGGGCGCTGGCATCGTCGTCGTCGAGGCGATGAAGATGCAGAACGAGCTGAAGTCGCCGAAGGCGGGCACGGTCTCAGAACTCCGCGTCGAGCCGGGCGCGACCGTCAACGCGGGCGAGGTGCTGGCCGTCATCGAATGAAGTCAGAATTCAGAAGTCAGGAGTCAGAAGAAAACCGCTGCTTATTCTGACTCCTGACTTCTGAATTCTGACTTCTCATTTATGCTTAACGATCTTCGCATCATCCTCTGGGACATTGACGGCACGCTCGTGCGGACGCGGCGCGCGGGCGTGTTCAAGGACTACACGACGCCCGCGCTCGTGCGGCTGTTCGGGACGGCGGGGCGGCTCGACGAGTTGAGCGTGTCGGGGATGACCGACTTGCAGATCGTCGCGGAGGCTTTGCGCGATGAAGGGTTCGACGAGGCGGCGATCAAGGCGCGCGCGCCGGAGTTGGCCGCGATCTATTCGGAAGAGCTTGAGCGGGTGACGCGCGGCGAGGACGTTTACTTCGCACTGCCCGGCGCGCGGCGTGCGCTCGAAGCCGTCGAGAATCATCCGCGCTATCTCAATTCCCTGCTCACAGGAAACGTCGAGCCTGCGGCACGCCTTAAACTCCGCGCGGTCGGACTCGAACAGTTCTTCCGCCTGCCCGGCGCGTTCGGCGAAGACTCGCACGACCGCCGCGACCTGCCCGCGCTCGCGCGCGAGCGTCTGAGCCGGCACCTCGGCGTCGGCCTTGAGCCGGAACAACTCGTCGTCATCGGCGACACGCCGAACGACATCGCCTGCGCGAGGCACGGCGGCGCGCGCGTGGTCGCGGTCGCGACGGGAAGAACTTACCGCGCCGAAGACCTCGCGCCGCACGAGCCGGACGCTCTCCTCGAAGACCTCGCCGACACGGAACTGCTGCTGCGCACGCTCGCGAAGCTCTGAACACTTGTCACGCCGCCGCGCCCTTGCCGAACGCGCTCCCGTGCGTCATCACGAAGAAGACGCCGGCGGCATAGACCAGCAGCGTCGTCGGGAATTCACCGTGCAGGCCGTGGAACGCGAGCGCGACGAAGAAGACCGCCAGCAGCGCGAGCGCGCCGACCCTGAGCGTCGCCGGCACGATGAACAGGACGGCGGCGACGGCCTCAGCCGACGCGAGCGCCGTGACGAAGAGCTTGACGTGCGAAGTGCCGCCCGACCCGTCCCCCTGCAACGCGGTCATCAAACTCTGCGCGAGCACGACGAGCGCGAGAGTCAGGTGGAAGATGATGAACGAACGGCGGAGCGCATGACTATTCATCTCCGTTTCTCCTTTGCGTCTGCTCGACGCGATTCTCCTGCGCGTTGACGGCCTGCCAGCGCCCTCCTCGATAAGCGAACACGTCCGTGAAGATTGACCTGTCAACCTCCTGCCCGCGCTCGTCGCTCGTCACGACGACGCCGTTCGCGATTCCCACGTCGCCATAGACGCGCACGCTCAGATTCTCGAAGCGCTGTCTGAGGTTCGCGGGCGGCTTGTACTTCGTCGAGTAGAAGATGTGCTGCGCTTTCGTCAGAAAATCGCCGGTGGGGACGGGGTGAACGAAGTCGGGCGCGAGTATGCGTTCGAGCGTCGCGCCGTCGTGCTCGTTCCTCAGCCACTCGTTCTCAAGTTCGACGAGCGCGCGGCGATCACTCTCGACGCTGCGCTGCTGCGCGGGCGACGCGCGGGCGGCGTGAAGCAGCCACGCGGACGCGACGGCCAGCGCGGCGAGCGTCAGGGCGGACGACGAAGCGGCGAATCTGTGTTCCATGTTCCGTGTCCTCAACTACGGTCGGTGGAAGCCGCGCTCGATGTCGCGCTTCGTCAGGCGCAGAATGATCGGGCGACCGTGCGGGCAGGTCGTGGGCGAGGAGGTGAGCAGGAGCCGCTGGATGAGCCAGCGCATCTTCTCTACGGTGAGCGGCGTGTTGATTTTAATTGCCGCGCGGCAGGCGAGCGAGGCCGCGACCTCGTCGCGCAAGGTAGCTCGTGCGCGCCCGCGCTTCTCCGCGTCAACCGTTTCGAGGATTTCGGCGAGGAGGTTGCGCGCTTCGGACGCGGGCAGGTCTGCGGGCACGGCGCGGACGGCGACCGTGCGGCCAGAGAGGCGCATCAGTCCGAAGCCGAGCCGTTCGAGTTCCTCGGAGACTTCGTCGAAGGCCGCGGCCTGCGCGGGCGTCAGATCGAAAGTTTCGGGGACGAGCAACTGCTGCGACTCCGGCGCGCGCGTCTGTTCGAGGCGTCGGTACTTGTCGAAGAGGATGCGCTCGTGCGCGACGTGCTGGTCAATGAGGAGCAGCCCTTCCGCGTCCGTCGCGATGATGAAGCTCTCTTCGAGTTGTCCGAGCGGGCGTATGTCCGGCGTGAGCGCTTCGGGCGCGGCGTCGCGCACGAGCCTCGCGGCGGAGTTGAGCGGCGGGAGCGCGACCGCGTTGACGTTCGCATTCGCGTTCGCATCAACGTTCGCGTTTACTCTCGCGCCCGCATCTGCACTCGCCGCGCCCGCCGCAGTCGTCTCGTAAGCGTCTCTCTCGTCGAACCCGGAGGCGCGAGGCGCGACGAGCGGCGGAGCGTCGTCGGTCGGCAAAGGCTCGCGCCCGGGCGGCGCGGGTTGTGACGGCGCGGACTGTGCGTCGCGTGCGATTGCGTCGAGCGCTGATGCCGCGTGACGCTGCGAAGCTGCTCCTTGAGATGAAGCATGTGAAGACCCGCCGCCGCCCGCGCGCTCGTCGCGCCACGGCGTGTCGTCGGCTGGCTGCGCAGGGCCGAACTCGATTGACTCCTGCCGCGCCGCGCCGCCGCCCTTCCCGACCTCGAACGAGTTCATCGTCTCGCGAGCGGCGACGCCGAAGCCGTGCTCATCCCTCCGGCCCGCCGGTTCGTCGAAAGAGGTGCCGGCGCTCTCGAAGTCATCCGCGTCGCGCGGGTCTCTGAAGTCCTCTTCGAGTTGCAGAAAACCGTTGACGGCGAGCGCAGCGCGCACAGCTTCGCGCACTGTGTCGGCGACAGCCGAGGCGCGGCGGAAGCGCACCTCTGTCTTCGCCGGGTGGACGTTCACGTCAACCTCTTCGGGCGGCACTTCGAGGAAGAGGAGCGCCGCGGGGAAGACTCCGTGCGGCAGAACCGAGCGGTAGCCTTCCGAAAGCGCGCGCGCGACCAGCCGGTCGCGGACGTAGCGGCCATTGACGAAAAGGTACTGCGCGTCGCGCGTCGTGCGGCGCTCGCGCGGGGCGGAGACGTAGCCGCTGACGCGCGCCACTCCTTCGCGCCCGCCTTCGACTTCGAGCAGGTGTTCGATGAACTCCGCGCCGAAAATCTGGTAGGCGCGCTCGCGCAGGTCTGCGGCGGGCGCGGCGCGCAGGACTTCGCGACCGTTGTTCGTCAGCGTGAACTCGATTTCGGGGTGCGCGAGCGCGTAGTGCGTGACGAGGTTCGTCAGGTGAAAACTCTCGGTCGCCTCGGAGCGCAAAAATTTTCGGCGCGCAGGCGTGTTGAAGAAGAGGTCGCGCGCAGACATCGTCGTCCCCTTTGCGCGGGCGGCGGGCGACACGTCGCGCATCCGCCCGCCTTCGATGAGGACGCGCGTGCCCTCGGCTTCGCCTTCCGTTTGCGTGACGAGTTCGACGCGCGCGACCGAGGCGATTGAGGCGAGCGCCTCGCCGCGAAAGCCGAGCGTGCTGATGCGCTCCAGGTCTTCGGTCGTCGCGATCTTCGACGTGGCGTGACGCTCGAAGGCGAGCACGGCGTCGTCGCGCGTCATGCCGCAGCCGTCGTCCGCAACTCTGAGGAGTCTGCGGCCTCCCGCTTCCACGTCAACCTCGATGCGGCGTGCGCCCGCGTCAATCGAGTTCTCGACGAGTTCCTTCGCGACCGACGCGGGGCGCTCGACCACCTCGCCCGCGGCGATCTGGTTGGCGACGTGGTCGGAGAGTACGCGAATTCTGGACATTGGAAAGCGGTCGGCAGTCAGCGTTCAGCTATCAGCTTCTATTCTCGGCTCGCGGGCGGGAAGTGTTTTCTTTGTGCCCTCTGTGAAATCCTCTGTGGCCTCTGTGGTTGAGTTCGGATTCTTTAACGACAAAGGTCTCAAAGGATTTCACAGAAGGCACAGAGGCTGCTTTCTTCCGCTGTGTTCACGCGTTTCAGTGTAACGACTGCGAGCGTGTGAAGGCAAAAGCTGGCGGCTGATTATTGCTGAGCGCTGACGGCTTCAGAGGTAAACGATCTGGTGGTCGTTCGTCGAGAGGTCAATCGAGTCGTGAATCCACTCGACGAAGTAATGACCGTGGCGGGCGAGCAAGGAGGCGACGTTGACGTGCCGCTCCTGCAAAGCCTTTTCGGGATAGAGCGACGTGGCGGCGCGTTCGAGTTGTCGCATCCCCGCGCGGTCGCGCGCGATCTGCGCGCGGTGGAAGCGCGAGCGAAGTCCTTCGAGTTGGTGTGAGATTTTTTTGCGCCCGCCCGTGAGCGCGTCGGCGAGCGTCGGGTCGAAGGAGCGCAGGCTCGTTTCTAATTCGTCGAGCGCGCCGGCGACTTTCGCGTCCGCCGAGTCGAACGCGCCCGCGACCTCTTTGCCCAGATGCTCTTCGACGACGCGCGCCGTCACCGAGTCGAGTCCGCCGAAGAAGTCTTCGAGCCTAAGGCCGTAGCGTTCGAGCGTGCGGCCAACGCGGCGCTCGACGACGGTGAGGCTCGCGCGTGGAAGTATCGGCGTCGCGGGGCGCGAGAGTACGCGATAGCTCTCCGAAGTTTGAGCGAAGTAGGCGATCTCGGCTGAGCCTCCGAAGTAGGCAATGGTCGGGAGCAGGTAGTCCTGCACGACCGCGCGCAGCGTGACGTTCGGGCTGAAGCGTTCGGGTTCGCGAAGCGCGAGCGCGGACAACTCTTCGGCAGTCCACTCTTGTTCAGTCCCCTTCGCGCGGTAGCGGCCTTCGCTCGTGCGCGCTAGCGCGCGGCGCGCGCCGCCTTCGACGAGGAAGAGCGGGAACGAGTCGGGCGAGGTGTGAACCTGCGCGTGGTACCCGGCCTCGACGAGTTCGCGCGAGCGCGCGTCCGTGGCGGCTGCGATCTCGGCGGCGCGGCGCGCGGCCTCCGCATAGAGCGGCGCGGCGAGACGCTTGAGCGAGGCGTCCATCGGGTCGAGAAGAATCAGGCCGTACTTCGACGTGAGCGTGGCGAGCAAGAGCGCGAACGCGTCGCCGAACGTCCGTCCCGGTCGGTAGCATTCGCGCAGGAGCGCTTCGAGACGGGGCAGAAACTCGCTCGAGGGCAGAAGCTCGAAGAGTCGTTTCGTCGCGTCGCCGACGCTCTCACTTAAGATGACGCCGCCGACCTGCTCGCCCTCTTCGTGCAGCGCGTCGGGGACGCCGACGCCCGCGAGGCGACCGTCGCAGGCGATGACCTCGGCGCGCTGCACCTCCTCCCAGTCGTGATCCTCGCTCGCCATCCAGAAGACGGGCACGGCGGGCGTGCCGCGCGCAGAGAGACACGCGGCGAGCCTCACGGCGGAGAGCGCCTTGTAGATCGTGTAGAGAGGGCCTGTGAAGAGTCCGACCTGCTGGCCCGTGACGACCGCGACCGAGTCGTTCGAGCGCAGGCGCTTGATGTTGTCGAGCGTCGCGCCGCCCGCGTTCCAACGCGCGTTCGACGCTTCGAGCGCGTCGCAGAGGGCCGTGCGGTCTGTCGCCTGGTGGTCGAGCACGCGGCGCGCTCGCGCGTCAAGCTCGTAATGGAATCGCACCGCTTCGGGGTAGAAGCGCCGGAGCGCGTTCGGGTCTTTGAGGTAGTCGAGGAAGAGTCTCGACTGCTGCGGGATGCGCTCGAACGGCAGGCGTTCGACGCGGAGGCCCGCGCCTTCGGGCGTGCCGTGACATTCGGGTTCGGTCGTGACCAAAGGCTTCAAGGTCTCCTGCCGGGCGCGCACTCTTTCTCGAGTTGCGTTTGCTCTTTCTTGAACTGCTTTTGAAGGGGCATTATAACGACGGCCTCGGAACGCGCGCAAACAATAGTCGCGGCGCGGAAGCAGAAAAGGCAAACGGTGAAGGCTCTCTTCGACCGTCTGCCTTAAACTTTTACAACTAGCTTACAAGCCGCGCTCACTTCGAGAGCTTTTCATCACGCCAGCGCGTCGCGCAAAGAGCGTCGGTGCGGGACTCGTCCACGCGCGCGTCTCTTCACGCTCCGCTCGTCGCGAAGACTTCCGCCTCTTCGAGAAGCCGCTTTATCTCCGCGCGCGCCTCTTCGTTCGGCTCGCGCAAAGGGGCGCGCACGAGGCCGCCCTTGTAGCCCGCGAGGTCGAGGGCGTACTTCAGGCCGCCGATGCCGAAGCGCACGGTCACGGCGCGCGCGAGCGGCGCGAGCCGAGTCTGAAGTTCGAGGGCGCGCGCGTGATCGCCGCGCGCGAAGGCTTCGTAAATTTCGACCGACAGCCGAGGCGCGACGCATCCGGCGGCGAGAATTGCGCCGACGACGCCCGCGCACAGCGAAGCGTAGAAGACGCCCGCGTGTCCCGTCATCAGGGCGAACTCTTCGCGCCCCTCGCCGACGAGCCGGATCATCTCGACGAGGTTGACCAGGTCGCCGGAGCTGTCCTTGATGCCGACGATGTTCGCGTGGCGCGAGAGCCGCGCGACCGTCTCCGGCGCGAGCGCGACGCCCGTGTTCTGCGGGATGTTGTAGAGGATGACGGGGGCGTGTGAAGAGTCCGCGACCGACTCGAAGTGTCCGGCGAGCGCGTCCTGGGTCATCGCCCCGCGGTAGAAGTGCGGCGTCAAGACGAGCACCGCGTCCGCGCCCGCATCAGCGGCGCGCCGGCTCTCAAGTATCGTGTGCCGCGTT
>DASRCS010000213.1:0-31670 GCA_035652995.1 Pyrinomonadaceae bacterium | reverse complement strand
TAATCATCCCCGTCTCTTCCGCGACGGGGATGAAGTCTATCGGCGAGATGAACCCGCGCTCCGGGTGCTGCCACCTGACGAGCGCCTCGAAGCCGCGCAGCCGGAAGTCGCTCAGCGAGACGATAGGCTGGTAGTGGATGACGAACTCCTCGCGCTCGATTGCGCGGCGCATGTCCGTCTCCATCTGGAGGATGTTGATGGCGCGCGCGTGCATCGCCTTGTCGAAGATTTCGTAGCGCGCCTTGCCCAGAGACTTCGCGCGGTACATCGCCGTGTCGGCGTCGCGCAGGATGTCCTCGGCGCGCTCGTAGCCCGTCGAACTCGGCGCGATGCCGAGGCTGACGGTCGTGAAGACTTCGCGCCCGCTCAGGTTGAACGGGTTGGAAAGCTCCTTGAGCACGCGCTCGGCCACCTGCACGGCCTCGGTTTCTTCCGCGATGTCCTCGATGAGCACCGTGAACTCGTCGCCGCCGAGACGCGCGACGGTGTCGCCGGGGCGGAGGTGCTTCTTGAGGCGGTCGGCGATGCCGACGAGTAGCTGGTCGCCGATGGTGTGGCCGAGAGAGTCGTTGATGATCTTGAAGCGGTCGAGGTCGAGGTAGAGGACTGCGAACATCGCGCTCGTGTTCCGCTGCGAGCGGGCGATGGCGAGCTTGAGGTGATCCATGAAGAGCGCGCGGTTCGGCAGGCCCGTGAGCGCGTCGTGGAAGGCGTCGTGGTGGAGCTGCTGCTCGGCGAACTTGCGGTCGGTGATGTCCTGAATCTGGAAGATGAGGTGTACAGACTTGCTGTACTGGTCGCGCACCAGCGAGACGCTCCAGTGAACCCAGACGACGTGGCCGGACTTGTGGATGTAGCGCTTCTCCATCTGCGAGACCTGCACGCGCGCTTTGAGGAGTTGGCCGATGTTCGAGAGCGCCGTGGGCAGGTCGTCCGGGTGCGTGACGCTGAGGAAGTCCGTGAGCAGAAGCTCCTTCTCGGTGTAGCCGAGGATGTGACACAAGCTCCGGTTGACCTGAAGCCAGCGCCCCTCGGTCGAGACGAGCGCCATGCCGATGGCGGCGAAGTCGAAGGCGGAGCGGAAGCGGTCGCTCTCGTTCGGCTTGTCGCGCGGCTCGCCCGTCGCCGCGGCCTGACGCGCGCGCCCGCTGAAAAGCTGTGTTCGCACCGCGACGGAGACGAGGCACGCGAACGCGCCGACCGCGACCGCCGCGTTGAACCCGACGAGGCGGACGACGAGCGCCGCGGCGAATGCCGACGAGACGGCGGCGGAGTTGCCGACGAGTTGCCAGAAGAGATTGCGCGCGGCGTCGCGCACTACCGAATGGTTGATGCGGTACGAGCCGCCGAGCGAAGTGACGAACGTGCTGGTCAGCGAAAAGACGAGCGCCGCGACGCCCAGCATGTCGAGCGTCGCGAGCGACAGCGCCCCCGTCGCGGCGGCGTCTGTGAGAACGCCCGAAGTCACGCGGAGACTCCAGACGACCAGAAATGCGGTCGTGGCGGCGAACGCGGCGCGGAAGCAGTCGCTGTAAAATCCTTTGCTGTCGCTGCGCGAGGCGCAGAGCGCGACCGCCGCCGCCATGAGCACCGCGGCCTCGCCGTCGAAGAGGAGCATCGCGAGGAAGACGAAGCCTTCGGCGAAGGGGAAGTGCCAACGGTCTCTGCTGGTCGCGGGCGCGTCGAAGCGCGCGGAGACCTGCGAGGCGAGCAGGGCCAGCAGCAGCAGCGGGATGCCGAGTTTCGCGACGGGCAGGAAGCAGACTGCGAACAGCAAGACGACCGCGCCCGCGGCGACGAGCGCGTGTACGAACTGGTTCGGAAAACGCTGGCCTTCGACTATCTCCATTTTCATTTTCGTCCGGGCTTGATCTTGTCAGTGAGGGCTTGCGGGCGGAGTAGGGGGCATCCCGCCTCCGCCGTCACAAGTCAATTCTGATGCCACGTGTCGCGAGGCGGGGCCGCGCGTCAAAGTCCTACGATAAAGAGCTTTTCGTCGAAAGGAATCCGCGCCGGGAGAGTCTTCTTCGGTCAGTGTGACAGTCGCAGGTCAGGCAATCTGACTGGCGTCGCGCCAGGCTGAGTCGGTCTGTTCGCGGTGCGGTGAGTCGGAGGCAAGATAGTCGAACTGCCGGGACGGGACGCCGCTTTGAGCTTGGCCGCGCGATGAGTTGTCGGCAACCCTCCCCGATTTCATCCTAGCACACGGGTCTGACGTTTGCGGAAATTTTTTTCGCGTGCGCGGCGGCTCTCGCACGCGTGGCAGAAGTCCCTCGGCCCGCGTCGCTCGCTCCAAAGCGGGGCGCTCCTGCTCGCGCGGCGGTCGTCTAAAAAAATGCTTGTAACGAACCGCCTTCGGATGCTAAGTTCGATTTAGCCTCAGCCGGCTGGTCTCCCGACCGCCGGCCATTTCCACAGGGGCGGCCTCGGAACTCCTTCCCAAAGAGTTCTCACGCCAAGCGGTTCAAACGAGCAAGCGGTCTTCCACGGCAAGGGGAATCAGACTCCGTCTCCCTGCAAAGGAGGTCTCTCGTCTTGCAGCCGCAACTCTACGAAATCGTCGCCGGAATCGAGCGCCGCGAAGTGAGCGACCTTCTCGGCGGCGTCTTCACCGACCTTAACCGGCTGCTCGGCTACCTCGACGGCGTCGGCGCTGCCGCCCGTCGGGGAGAGGCCGCGGGCGAGGCCGCGTTCCTGCTCGACGTGATTCGCTCGGAAGGGCTGGCGACCGCGGGCGGGCTTGAGTTTCAGTGCGCGACGCTCGAACTGCCCGCCGAGCTTTCCGAAGAGTTGGAGCGCGTCGCCTTCGCCGTCAGGTACGAGCTGCGCACCGCGTTCGAGAGGATTCTGCCCGCACCAAACGCGGACGCGGACGACGCGCGCGCGAGGCTCAAGGACGCGCACGATCTGCTTCGCAACTGCTTCCAGCAGTCAACGATCTCGCTCGCCCGCGTCTTCGACCCGCGGCTCGACGGCGCGCAACTCTTCAACGACATACGCGCCAAGCGCGACAGCTCGCTCCGGCTCTACGAAGATTTGGGCGCGCTACTCAGAAGCGCGCGCCACGCCCTCTGGAGCAGCGACCCCGCTTCGCTCTGGCTCTTCGCCGAGCGGCTCGAAGACTTCAGCAGCGGGAGTATGCAATACCTGATGAAGAAGGACTGCGACACCTGCGCGGGCTTCATCGAAGACTTCAAGACGGCGCAGCGCTTCGGCGGCGCGCGCTCCTTCCTGCACCGCTTCTCCTGTTACCTCGAAATCCTTCTCAACCACGTCGGGATGCGCTCCGTGCTGGCGGGCGTGCGCAAAGAGTTGGCGGCCTGAAGACTCGGAAGCCTTCCGCCCGGCCCGCTCAAAATTTACGCGTCGTGTCACAACATTTAACGGCGTGCCATCTCGCACGCGAGTTCGCGCGGCGCGAAGGCACGCCGCGTAAATTTTTTCGTCCTTCCGGCCAGCCCCGGCGTCAAAGCCTTCGTCGCCCTACGAGCGAGCGTGTCCGCAAGGCCGATGCGGCGCGCCGACTCCTGCCTCGAACCTTCGGCGCTTGATTTTCTCTCCCGGAACTGAGACCTGACGAGAAGGAGAATGAGGAAGATCATGACGAAGAGACTGGCAGCATTCCTGAGTTGTCTGACGCTCGCGTGCGCCTTCGCCGCTGGCACATCCAACGCGAGCGCCGCGGAGCGCCACCCGGAAATACGCAAGGCCATCAACGCGCTCGAAAGGGCGAGGACTGACTTGCAGAACGCGGCGCACGACTTCTGCGGCCACCGCGCCGAAGCACTCGAAGCGACCGACAACGCGCTAAGGCAACTGCGCCTCGCTCTCGAAAGCGACCGCGCGTCGCTGGACGAGCCGCCGAGCGCCGCGTCGGCCTTCGCCTTCGAGAACGCGGCCTATGCCGCGCCCGCCGCAGCCGAGCGCGAACGCCACCCCGAAATACGCGCGGCCATAGACGCGCTCGAACACGCCAAGACCGACTTGCAGGACGCCGCGCACGACTACCACGGCCACCGCGTCGAGGCGCTCGAAGCGGTCAACCACGCGCTCGAACAACTCCGCCTCGCGCTCGACTGCGACCGCCGTTAGCCGCAGGAGTTTTTCGGAGCGGGGCGAGTCGTTACGCAGGCAGGCTTATCATTCTGAAAGAGAAAGGCGGCGAGCTTTCTTGATGCTCGCCGCCTTTCTCGCGCTTGCAGATGCATGAGCCGGGCAGGACTCGAACCCGCGACGTTCACTGAATGGGTCGGGTGGGATTCGAACCCACAACTCTCGGCTTAAAAGGCCGATACTCTACCATTGAGTTACCGACCCGCGAAACGTCGCGCGTTAGATAGTAACTGCTATCGTATCAAAAGCAAAACGCGGTGGATTACCGGGCCGAAATTTCGACGAAGCGGACTAGCCCGGCGTGTTCTCGCGGTAGTGTTGCATGAGTTGGCGCAGAGTGCTTTTGTCTTCGTCGGTCATGTCGGAGAACTGCACGCCGAAGCCCACGTCGCGGACGAAGTAGAGGACTTCGCCGCGAACCTCCCACCACTCGTGGTCGGGCAGCGGGACGCGTATGTGGACGGGCTTGCCGAAGAGGGGCTGGACGGCCTCGGTCGCGAGCAGGCAGCCGCCCGCGCTCAGGCTCGTGATCTTGCCGTTGTATTGATACCTCTTCGTCGGCCCCCACTCGACCGGGAGCGAGACCGACACCCGGACGGTTTGTCTGCGGCCCCTTCCTTTTCTCACGCCGGAATTTTAGCACGGGACGGGTCGCACGGAGGATGGAACCAAAGCCGCCGCCACAATCGTCGTCGGTGTGCTCAGGAGTCGAGCCAGCGGGCGAGTGCCGAGCCGGGGACGAGGATGGTCTGGCCGCGCTCCGGGCCGGTCGAGACGAGGCCGACGCCGACGCCGATGAGTTCGGAGATGAAGTTGATGTAGTCGCGCGCGGCTGCCGGCAGGTCTTCCAGCTTCGTGACGCCCTCGGTCGAAGTCTTCCAGCCGGGCAGCGTCTCGTAAACGGGTTCGCACTCGCGCAGGTCTTTCGAGACGGCGGGGAACGACTCGCACGCGCGCCCGCGCAGACGGTAGCCCGTGCAGACCTTGATCTCGTCGAGCGCGTCGAGGATGTCGAGCTTCGTCAAGGCGACGGTGTCGAAGCCGTTAATCTCCGCCGCGTAGCGCGTGGCGAAGGCGTCGAACCAGCCGCAACGGCGCGGGCGGCCCGTCGAGACTCCGTACTCGTGGCCGCGCTCGCGTATGAGTTGACCGATCTCGGCCTCGCCTTCGAGCATCTCGGTCGGGAACGGCCCCTCGCCGACGCGCGTCGTGTAGGTGCGGACGATGCCGAGCACGCCGCTGATATTTTTCGGCGCGAGGCCGAGGCCGACGCACGCGCCGCCCGACGTGGTACTCGAAGAAGTGACGAACGGGTAAGTGCCGTGGTCAACGTCGAGGAGAGTCGCCTGCGCGCCCTCGACCAGAACGGAGAGGCCCTCGCGGACGGCGTTGTTGATGAAGGCGGTCGTGTCGGTGATGAATGGTTCGAGCCTCTCGACGAGCGGCGCGATCTCTTCGAAGACCTGTTTGGCGTCGAGCGTCGTGCCGCGGTACTCGCGGATGATGAGGTTCGCGTCTTCGATGTTTCGCTCGATGCGTGTGCGGAGGAGTTCCGAGTCCGTCGCGTCGGCGACACGTATGCCGCGGCGGCCCGCCTTGTCCTCGTAGGCCGGGCCGATGCCGCGCAGCGTCGTGCCGACTTTCTCGTTGCCGAGTCGTTCCTCGCTCGTGTGGTCGAGCGCGCGGTGGTAGGGAAGTATCAGGTGCGCGCGCGAGCTGACCTTGACGCGTTCGGGCGTGACGGCAAGCCCCTGCTCGGAGAGGCGGTCGGCCTCCGCGAAGAAGGCGATGGGGTCAATGACCATGCCGTTGCCGAGCACGCAGGTCTTGTCCGGGTGGACGATGCCCGAAGGGATGAGGTGCAGCGCGTAATTTTTATCGCCGACCTTGACCGAGTGGCCGGCGTTATGCCCGCCCTGGTAGCGCGCGACCACGTCGAAGCGCTCGGACAAAAGGTCAACGACCTTGCCCTTGCCCTCGTCGCCCCACTGCGCGCCGACAACGACTACGACTTTAGTCATAAGAGGTCGGAGGTCGGAGGTCAGTGAGGCAGGGTCTTTACTGACCTCCGACCTCCGACCTCTGCTTTAGCTTGCCCTTTCCAGCTTGATCGGCTTCTCGATGAAGTAGAAGCTGCAAGTGCCGCGCACCTCCTGTATGTCGCGGCGGTCGAGGGGGAAGAGGCGGCACTGCGTGGGGCGGTCTTCGTAGATGCCGCACGTCGTCGTGCCGTCGCCGTGCTTCTTGAGGAAGGGGCACTTGA
The DNA here is from genome assembly GCA_035652995.1 of Pyrinomonadaceae bacterium. Lineage (GTDB taxonomy): Bacteria > Acidobacteriota > Blastocatellia > Pyrinomonadales > Pyrinomonadaceae > QHXN01. The sequence goes on along the minus strand of DASRCS010000213.1, from coordinate 25,294 downwards.
AAAGTATCTCGCAGCACGCGCCGCAGCGGTTGCAGTCGCCGCGCCGCAACGAGAGCGCCTCGACGACCTCCTCGCGCTTGAAGCGGATGCGGACGAAGCGGCGGATTTTGCCGTGCGCCTGCTTGGCGCGAAACTTCGCGTCCTCGACGGCGCGGGCGCGCTTGGCCGTCAGCCGCTCCTCGAACGAGCGCCGGTGCGCCGCGCGTCTGGCTGTGGTTGGTTTCATCAACGCGAACGACTTGCCGGAATGCCCCCGCGTCAGAACTTAACCGCGCCGGGCCGGGACGACTTCCGTGGCCGCGTGTTCATGCCGCCGGAGCGCCCGAACACATGAATGGCGCGAGCGCGCGTCTCTTAAAACACCGCCCGCGCCACGTCAAAACGCCAAAGCTTCTCAGGCGCTCGCCACGCCGCCGCTCGCCGCGCTCCCCAGCACGCGGTCAATCATGCGCGAGATGTTCTCCTTCGAGGTCGCGCCGACGATGCGCTCGGCCTCGTTGCCGCCCTTGAAGAGGATGAGCGTCGGGATGCCCTTGATGCCGTAGCGCTGCGAGACCGCCGGGTTGTCGTCAACGTTGAGCTTGACGACCGTCGCCCTGTCGGCGTAGCCGGCGGCCACGGCCTCGACCGTCGGCGCGAGCATCCGGCAGGGCGCGCACCACGGCGCCCAGAAGTCCACCAGCACCGGGCGATCCGACTTCAGAACGTCCGACTCCCAGTTGTTGTCGCCCACCTCTTTGACGTGTTCACTCATCTTTAAATCTCCTTCGATTGCCTTATGATCGTCGCCGAATACTCACCCCGGATTTTCGGCCCCGTAGTTTAGATGAACGGCGGTTGCACGCCGCTACAACTCCGGCAGCGCCTGATAGACGCGCTCGTAATTCCGCGCCGCCGCCTGCCACGAGTTGTCAACGCGCATCCCGTTCTGCTGAATCCTGCGCCACGCGGGCGCTTGCGTCTGCCAGTAGAGCGCCTCGCGAATCTTTTCAATCAGGGCCTGCGCCGAATAATACTCGAACTTGAAGCCCGTGCCGCCGCCCGTCAGCGGGTTGAACTGTTCGACCGTGTCGTCGAGTCCGCCCGTGGCGCGCACGACGGGGACTGTGCCGTAGCGCATTGAGTACATCTGGTTCAACCCGCAAGGCTCGTAGAGCGACGGCATCAGGAAGATGTCCGCGCCCGCCTCAATCTGGTGCGCGAGCGGCTCGTTGAAACCTTTATAGACGCCGACTCGGTGCGGTGCCGCGTCTCTGAGCGCTTGCAGGAAACTCTCGTACTCGTGCTCGCCCGAACCCAACGCGGCGAAGAACGCGCCCGTCTCAAGAATCTGCGCGGCGACCTGCTTGATGAGGTCGTAGCCCTTCTGCGCGGTGAGCCGCGAGATGGTCGCAATCAACGGGCGCTCCGGCTCTTCCGGCAGGCCGAAGCGGCGGAGCAGTTGGAGCTTGCACTCGCGCTTCCCCGAAAGGTCTTCCGCCGAGTAGTGCGCGGCGATGTGCGGGTCGGTCTGCGGATTCCAAACGTCGTAGTCAACGCCGTTCGTGATGCCGATGAGGCGGTCGCTGCGCTGGCGCAGGAGCCAGTCGAGTCCATGGCCCTGCTCCGGCCCCTGTATCTCGAACGAGTAGCGGCGGCTGACGGTCGAGATGGCGTCGCACGTCATCAAGCCCGCCTTCAGCGACGAGGCCACGCCGTTCGACATGAAGACGTTCATCTCCTCGCCGTGCCGGTAGCCCATGCGCCAAAGGTCTGCGGGGTCGAACAAGCCTTGGAAGGCGAGATTATGAATCGAGAGGAGCGAACGCGTGCGCGCGAGAAAGCCGCCCCACATCCTCCCGGCCCGGAGCCACGCGACGGCGAAGCCGCACGGCCAGTCGTTGCCGTGAAGCACGTCGGGCGCGCGGCCCAGACGACCGAGCAGCGAGAGCGCCGCCCGGCTGAAGAAGGCGAAGCGAAGGTGATCGTCCGGCTCGCCGTAGATTTTGCCGCGCGAGAAATAGACCGGCGCGTCAATCAAAAACGCCGGAGCGCCTGCCGCCCGGCTCAGCCAGACGTTCACGCGTCGAGTCTGTCCGAGCCATTCGACTTCGAGGTTGTCAAAGACCAGTTCTTCGAGCAGCCGGCGGTCGGTCGTGTCGTAGAGCGGGTGGATGATGCAAACGTCCAGGCCCTCTCCGACGAGCGCCTTCGGGAGCGCGCCCGCAACGTCGCCCAGCCCGCCCGTTTTGGCGAAAGGCACGGCCTCAGACGACAGGAACGCGACGCGCACGAAGCAACTTTTACCGACACCGCGCCCCGCAGGAGGGGCCGAACGGACTCAAACTGAAATGCTAGAACCGGGGGAATACTATGCGAAGCCGCGCCGTGTTTGTCAAGAAAGCTGCCGGAAGAAAAGCAGTGACGAGTGACCAGCGACGAGCAAAGGCAAGCGCCCAGCTTGTCACTCGTCACTCGTCACTCTTAACTGCTTTCGTCAGCTCTGCATCGAGGCGAGGAACTCGGCGTTGTTCTTCGTCTTGCCGAGGCGCTCCAAGACGACTTCCATTTGCTCGACGGGCGAGAGCGGGTTAAGAACCCTTCGCATGACCCAGATGCGGTTGAGGTCTTCCTTCGAGATGAGCAGCTCTTCTTTGCGCGTGCCCGAACGCTGGAGGTCAATCGCGGGGAACAGGCGCTTGTCCGAGAGCCTTCGGTCGAGGTGAATCTCGCTGTTGCCCGTGCCCTTGAACTCCTCGAAGATTACGTCGTCCATGCGCGAACCCGTATCGATCAGCGCGGTGGCGATGATGGTGAGCGAGCCGCCCTCCTCGATGTTGCGCGCCGCGCCGAAGAAGCGCTTGGGGCGCTGAAGGGCGTTCGCGTCAATACCGCCGGAGAGAATCTTGCCCGACGGCGGGACGACGGCGTTGTGCGCGCGCGCGAGTCGCGTCAGAGAGTCGAGCAGGATGACCACGTCGCGCTTGTGCTCGACGAGGCGCTTGGCCTTCTCGATGACCATGTCGGCGACCTGCACGTGGCGGGTCGGCGGCTCGTCGAAGGTCGAGGAGATGACCTCGCCCTGAACGGAGCGCTGCATGTCGGTGACTTCTTCCGGGCGCTCGTCAATCAGCAGGACGATGAGCGTCACCTCCGGGTGGTTCTGCGAGATGGAGTTGGCGATGGCCTGAAGCATCATCGTCTTGCCGGTGCGCGGCGGCGCGACGATCAGGCCGCGCTGGCCTTTGCCGAGTGGCGTGACGAGGTCAATGACCCGACCGACGATGCCCTCGGAGGCGGTCTCCATGCGGAGTTGTTCCTGCGGGTAGAGCGGCGTCAGGTTGTCGAAGAAGACCTTGTCGCGCGACTCGCCCGGAGCCTCGAAGTTGATGGCCTCGACCTTGATGAGCGCGAAGTAGCGCTCGCCCTCTTTCGGCGGGCGAATCTGACCGGAAACGGTGTCGCCGGTGCGCAGGTCGAATTTGCGAATCTGCGACGGCGAGACGTAGATGTCGTCCGGGCCGGGCAGGTAGTTGTACTCGGGCGCGCGCAGGAAGCCGAAGCCGTCGGGCAGCGTTTCCAAGACGCCCTCGGAGAAGATGAGTCCGCTCTTCTCGGTCTGCGCCGCGAGGACTTTGAAGATGAGTTCCTGCTTGCGCATCCCCGTCGCGCCCGGAACGTCGAGTCCCTTGGCGATCTGCGTTAGGTTGGAGATGGACATCTCCTTGAGCGTGGCGAGGTTGAAGGTGTCGCCGCCGCCGTCGCGGAAGCCGTGCGACTCGTCGGCCATCTCGTCAATCTCCGCCTCGATGTCGGGCTGGATTTCGGCGGTGGCGGCGGCGTACTTGCCCGCGTCCCTGTCCGCCGTGCCGTTGCTGGCTCTGCTTGTGCGTGTGCGTGTTGTTCTTTCTCTTGACATCTCGGATTTTCTCTTCGGCGCGAAGCCATTGATGCCCGCGCCCTCTCGTTGAACTTCGTCGCGCGCCCGACTCTTTCAGAGGCCGCGCGTTTCACCTTTCAAATGTTGAATGAAATTATTGCCGATTAGTTGTCGGGGATGATGCCTCTTGGTGCGCTCCCGCGGGAGCGTCGTTCTGAAGGACACCGCCCTCGCCGTGTGGCGCGAGCGGCGGCGGTCGGCTCGCATTCGCGAACGGACGCGCGCGGGCGACCGCTCGCCTTCGTAAAGTTTTGCGGGTTTGACCGTGCGCCGTTTAGATGACTGCGCCGCCCGCGCGGTTGCGCTAAAAATTCCGCCCTGATTTCAACGCTCAAGAGGGGGATTGTGAGGCGGTCAATGCCTCTTCGATAGCGTGCCAGACGCGTTCGCGCCCACGTCCGGTGGTGGCGGAGTAGGCCAGCAGCCCGCCGCCTGCGCCCTCCCCAACTTCGCCCAGAACGCGCTCGGCGCGCGCGAGGTTTTTGCGCGCCTCGTTCTGCGAGAGCTTATCGGATTTGGTCGCGACCGTCAGGAAGGGCTTGCCCTCTGCGAGAAGCCACCGGCGGAGTTGCAAATCCAATGTCGTGGGTTCGTGACGCGAGTCTACGATATGAATTGATAACACAAGCGCGTCGCGCTTGGCAAGGTAATCGGTGACGAGTTTGCCCCACGACTCCCGCACCTCGCGCGGCGCGCGCGCGAACCCGTAGCCCGGCAGGTCAACGAAGTAGAAGCGCTCGTTGATCAAAAAGAAGTTCAGCGCCTGCGTCCTTCCGGGCGTCGAGGAGGTGCGCGCCAGACCCTTCACGCCGAGCAGCGAGTTGATCATGCTCGACTTTCCGACGTTCGACCGACCGAGGAAGGCGACCTCCGGCCTCGCCCCGCGCGGCCACTGCGACTCCTCAAACGCGCTCTTGACGAACTTCGCGCTCGTTACCTTCATGAAAGCAGTGACGAGTGGCGGGTGACAAGTGACGGGTTGAAGATACGAGCTAAAAGCCAACAGCTAAACGCTAAAAGCTTTTCGGCTCGTCACTCTTCACTCGTCACCCTTCACTCCTTCTAAGCCTTCGCCGCCTCCGTCTCGGTCTGGCCGTTGCCAGCCGCGTCGCGCGCCTGCGCCATGCGCTTCGTCATCTCGCGCATGCGGGCGAGGCGCTCCTCGATGTTGGGCATGCCCATGACCTGCTTCTCGACGTGCCGCAAGTAGTTCGGGCTGACGGTGGCGCGGAGTTGTTCGAGGAAGGGCTGAAGCTTGACGAAGACGACGGCCTGCTCGCCGTTAGTGTCGGCGAACATCTCCGGGTCAATCGCCCCGTGGTTGACGAACGAGCAGGCCATGTCCCAGTAGCTCGTGACCATGCGGTAGTACGCGCTGTGCTCGCCCATCGCGGCGCGCTGGACGTCCTCGATGCTTTCGGGGTTGAAGTTGAAGAACCAGTTGCGCGCCTCGCGCATCACCGGCTCGCGGCGGAGGTCGTAGAGCTGCATGATAAGCTCGGCGCTTTTTGCTTTGTCTGTCATCGGATTTCTCCTCGGAAGATTTGAAAGATTGCGGAACGCTGGCGACCGAACCGGCAAGTGAAGTGCTTGCGAGGGGCGCGGCGTGGCTCAAACTTTCTCTGCGAGGTCTGCCGCTTGTGCTGCCGGGAAAGCGAAACTTTACAGACGGGCGCGCGGGCTGTCAACCGCGCGCGTGAAATCATGTGTGCCGTGTTGAAGGGAAACTCGGATTAAAAATCGAGGGTTCAAGCCTCAGCCTGCCCGTCGCGGCGAAGCCGAAGCTTGAACCCCGAAGTCTTCTTTCCGTTTCACTCCGAAAGAGTCTGCGTGCTGCCCGCCGACGGCTGGTCGGTCGTCCAGACGGGCGGGGCCGCCGCGTCGTCGGTCGCGCCCGCGTCGGTCGGGCAGGAGTCTTCGAGCGCGAGCGAGAGAACCTCGTCAATCGTCTCGACGAGTTGAATCGCCATCGCCGCGCGCACGTCCTCCGGCAAGTCCTCGATGTCCTTCTCGTTGTCCTTCGGGATCAGCACGGTCGTGACGCCGACGCGGTGCGCCGCGAGCAGTTTCTCCTTGATGCCGCCGACGGGAAGCACGCGCCCGCGCAAGGTGATCTCGCCCGTCATCGCCACGTCGCGCCGCACGGGGACGCGCGTGAGGGCGGAGGCCATCGCCGTCGCCATCGTCACGCCCGCCGAGGGGCCGTCCTTCGGGATCGCGCCTTCGGGGATGTGGACGTGCAGGTCGCGCTTGCGTATGAATTCGAGGTTCATGCCCAGACGCTCGGCGCGCGCCTTGACGCACGTGAGTGCGGCCTGCGCCGACTCCTGCATGACCTCGCCGAGCTTGCCCGTCAGAGTCACGCCGCCGCGACCGTTCGTCAGCGTCGCCTCGATCTGCAAGACTTCGCCGCCGACCTCAGTCCACGCGAGTCCGAGCGCGAGTCCGACTTCGGACTCGGCGGCCATGTCCTGCTGGCGGAACTTGACGGGGCCGAGCATCTCGCGGACGCCCTCAGCCGTGATCGTCATCCTGAACTCTTCGCCCGGCGTTCCGGCGACGAGCTTGCGCGCGACCTTGCGGCAGCACGAGCCGATCTCGCGCTCAAGATTTCGCACGCCGGCCTCGCGCGTGTAGTGGCGGATGATCTCGTAGATGCCTTCGTCGGTGAACTCGACCTGCTCGGCGCGCAGGCCCGCGCCCTCGGCCTGCTTCTTCACCAGATGCCGCTTCGCGATCTCCAACTTCTCGCGCTCGGTGTAGCCCGACAGTCGCAGAATCTCAAGACGGTCTTGCAGCGCGGGCGGAATCGTGTGCAGCACGTTCGCCGTCGCGATGAAGAAGACTTTGGAGAGGTCGTATTCAACGTCGAGGTAATGATCCTGAAACGTGTTGTTCTGTTCGGGGTCGAGGACTTCGAGTAGCGCCGCCGAGGGGTCGCCGCGGAAGTCCGCGCCGAGCTTGTCAACCTCGTCGAGCAGAATGCAGGGGTTGACCGTGCCCGCCTTCTTCATCATCTGAATGATCTGTCCGGGCAGCGCGCCGATGTACGTTCGCCTATGTCCGCGAATCTCGGCCTCGTCGCGCACGCCGCCCAAAGAGAGGCGCACGAACTTGCGCCCCGTCGCGCGCGCGATTGATTTTCCGAGCGAAGTCTTGCCGACGCCCGGCGGGCCGACGAAGCAGAGGATCGAGCCTTTCGGGTTCTTCACCAACTGCCTGACGGCGAGGTGTTCGAGGATTCGGTCTTTAATCTTCTCAAGCCCGAAGTGGTCTTCGTTCAAGACATCTTCGGCCTTCGTGATGTCGCGAATCTCTTTCGACTTCTGCTTCCACGGCACGCTCAGCAGCCAGTCAATGTAGGTGCGCGAGACCGTACCCTCGGCGCTCATCGGCGGCATCGCTTCGAGGCGGTGGAGTTCCTGCATGGCCTTCTCCTTCGCCTCCTCGGTCATGCCCGCCTCTTCGATCTTCTTGCGCAGGTCTTCCATCTCGGCCTTCTCGTCCTTGCGTCCGAGTTCCTTGTGGATGGCCTTGATCTGCTCGTTGAGGTAGTACTCCTTCTGCGCCTTCTCCATCTGCCGCTTGACGCGCGCCTGAATCGTCCGGTCGAGCTGCCGCTTGTCAACTTCGACTTCGAGCAGTTCGACCAAGCGTTGCAGGCGACCGAAGGCCGAGAAGATTTCGAGAAGTCCCTGCTTGTCCTCGACCGAGATTTTCAGTTGCGACGCCAAGGCGTCGGCGAGGTGCGAGGGGTCTGTGTTGCGGAGCGCGGTCTGAAGCGCGTCCGTCTGCATCTCCGGCGCGAGGCGGATGTGCTGCTCGATGAGTTGGCCGGTGCGCTGCATGAGCGCGTCAATGCGCGGGCCTGACTCCGGCGCGACGGGCGCGCGGCGCACCGTGGCGGTGAAAGCGCCGTTGTTGTTGTCAACGCGGATCGTCGTCGCGCGCTCGCGCCCCTCGACGACGACCTTCGTCTGTCCGTTCTCCTGTCGCTGCGCCTGAAGTATGCGCGCGATGGTTCCCACGGTGTAAATCTGTTCCGGCGCGGGTTCGTCAATCGAGGCGTCGTGCTGCGTGGCGAGGAAGATCGTGCGGTCGGAGGCGAGCGCCTCTTCGAGCGCGCGCACCGAGCCGGGCCGTCCGATCTTGAAGGCGACCTTCGTGAAAGGGAAGATGACGACATCGCGGATCGGCACCATCGGCAGCCGGAGGATGTCAGCGGGCGTGCGGTCAGAATATTCTTCCATAAATCAAGAGAGCTTTCTTCAAGACCATAAAGGGTACAAAGGGCGAGCCGTTCGCTTCCGTCTCGCCCCGCCGTTGTCAGATGAATTCTAAAACATTTCGCGCGACCGCGCCACAATGAAGGCAAAAGTAAAAAGGCAAAAGGCAAAAGAAGAAGCGCTCGGCTTTCACTTTTGCCTTTTGCCTTTTTACTTTTGCCTTGTTTTTACGCCGCTTCGTCAACGCCGGTGAGAAGCTCGCCCGGAAGCGCGCGGCGGCGCTCGACCATCTCGCGGGTGATGACGAACTCCTTGATGCGCTTCTGCGAGGGCATCGTGTACATGGCGTCGAGGAGGAGTTCTTCCATGATCATCATCAGGCCGCGCGCGCCGACCTTGCGCTCGACCGCCTGGTGCGCGATGGCCTTCAAGGCGTCCTCCGAGAAGCGGAGCTTGACGTTGTCGTACTCGAACTTCTTCTGGTACTGCTTGATGAGCGCGTTCTTCGGCTCGGTGAGTATCCGCATGAGCGCGCTTTCGTCGAGTTCGTGCAGGACGCCCGTGACGGGGAGTCGCCCGACGAACTCCGGGATCAGCCCGTACTTGACCAAGTCTTCGGGCTGCACCGCCGCGAGCGCGTCGGAGTAGCGGTTGCCGGACGATTTGACCTGCGCGTGGAAGCCGAGCGACTTGTTGCGCGTGCGCCGCTCGACGACCTTCTCCAAGCCGACGAACGCGCCGCCGCAGATGAAGAGGATGTTCGTCGTGTCAACGGGGAAGAATTCCTGGTGCGGGTGCTTGCGCCCGCCCTGCGGCGGGACGTTGGCGACCGTGCCTTCGAGAATCTTCAACAGCGCCTGCTGCACGCCCTCGCCCGAAACGTCGCGCGTGATCGAGGGGTTCTCGTCCTTGCGGCAAATCTTGTCAACCTCGTCAATGTAGATGATGCCCTGCTGCGCGCGCTCCACGTCGCCGTTCGCGGCCTGCAAGAGCTTGAGGATGATGTTCTCAACGTCCTCGCCGACGTAGCCCGCCTCGGTCAGAGTCGTCGCGTCAACGATGGTGAAGGGGACTGAGAGCATCCGCGCGAGCGTCTGCGCGAGCAAGGTCTTCCCCGTGCCGGTCGGGCCGATGAGGAGGATGTTCGACTTCTGAATCTCAACGTCCGAGCGTCGGCGCGCGAGTTCGATTCGCTTGTAGTGCTGATAGACGGCGACCGCGAGACGCTTCTTCGTCTCCTCCTGCCCGATGACGTACTCGTCGAGGAACGACTTGATCTCCGCGGGCTTCGGCAACGGCGGGCGCGACGCGACGGCCTCGGCCTGCTGGTCGTCGGTGATGATCTCGTTGCAGATGTCAATGCACTCGTTGCAGATATAGACGGTGGGGCCGGCGATCAGCTTCTTCACTTCGTTCTGCGACTTGCCGCAGAACGAGCAGCGCAACGTGTCATCAGTTCGGCGTACCATAAGGTTTTCGAGGGCGACCGCTTCGCTCGTTCTTCCTGTGTGAAACCGGAGGGGTTCAAGGCCACGCGCGCCGCTCGGCGCGTGCCGCAAAGTCTTCTACGACGACTGAAGGGTGGATGTCAACGCCCGGCGAACAAATTTCGCGCCGGGCGGCGCTTCAATAATGTATCACAGAACGCGCGGCGGCGCGCACCCGCCGGAGCGAGCGTCCGCCAGCGCACTCAAAGCGCAGCGTCAGTCCGCCGCGAGGGTGCGAAGTTATTTCGAGTAGCGGCGCGTGGCGAGCGCGATGGGCAGCCCGATGAAGAACATGTGGACGAGCAGCCCGGTGATGAAGACGACGGGCGCAGCCGTGCCCCTCGGCGGCACAGCCGAGAGGGGGACGACGACGTAATTCATGACGACGTAGATGACGACGCCGTAGATCACGCCGCAGACGACCGCGTGATTCAAGAGGAATGTGAGCTTGCGACTCGCGGCGTAATAGAGCGCCGCGGCAGTGAACGCGATGAGGTAGTGACAGAAGAGGCCGAGCGCGTCCGTCCCAAAGCCTCCCTTGAAGGCGTCCGCGCCGAGCAGCCCGCTGGCGACCGACTGGAGTATGCGGGCCGGACTTAATCCGTTACGCACACCGTAGAAGACGAAGGCGTAAGTGATGTCGAGCGTGCCCGCGATCAGGCCGCCCAGGATAATCGCGCGCGAGGCCCGCGGCCTGTCGGTCGAGAATGCGACGGAATCTGCAACCATCGGGAGCGTTCCTTTCGTCACTTGAGAAGTTGTCTGAAAGAAGACCGCCCAGGCTCGTGATGTGTGCGGACTGCTGTGGTGTGTCTGTGATGAGGGCGCGCGGCGCGGCGGTTGTCGCGGGCGCGGACAAAAAATTCGCGGGCGGTCGGCGCTTACCGCCGCCTGCCGCCCGCGAGTCGTTGTCGCCGCGTCTTTGTTAAGAGCGCGTCGGCGGTTTACTGCCGGTGCGTGATGACCTCGTCAATGAGGCCGTACTCTTTGGCCTGCGTCGCAGACATGATGCGGTCGCGCTCCACGTCGCGCTCGACCTGCTCGAAGGGCTGGCCCGTGTGCTTGGCGATGATGCTCGAAGTCAGCTCGCGCATGCGGATGATCTCTTCGGCCTGAATCTTGATGTCGGTCGCCTGGCCGCCGATGCCGCCCGCGATTGAGGGCTGGTGAATCAGGATGCGCGAGTTCGGCAGCGCGAACCGCTTGCCCTTCGCGCCCGCCGTCAAAAGCAGCGCGCCCATCGAGGCGCACTGGCCCAGACAGATCGTCACGATGTCGGGGCGGATGAACTGCATCGTGTCGTAGATCGCCATGCCGGCGGTGATCGAGCCGCCGGGCGAGTTGATGTAGAGGTTGATGTCCTTCTCAGGGTCTTCGGCTTCGAGGAAGAGGAGTTGCGCGATGATGAGGTTCGCGACCGTGTCGTCAATCGGCGTGCCGAGGAAGACGATGTTGTCGCGCAGCAGGCGCGAGTAAACGTCCGAGTAGCGCTCGCCGCGCGGCGTCTGCTCGAAGACCGTCGGGTTGGGGATGTAGTTGGTAATGCTGCTCATCTTGATCTCTCCGAAACTTCTCCGTCGAAAACTCTTGCCGCGGGAGACTGCCGGGAACCATTCGCCCTCAGACTAAAATTGGAGACCCGAAACTCCAAACTCGCATTTGAAATTTCAAATCTCCAACTTTGATTTCATCCCCGCGAAAGCGCCGACGCCCGCGCGTCCCGCGAGAAGCGTCAACGCTTCTCCTCGTCGGCCTGCGACTCGCCGCTTGCACCCTCAGAACTCGTCGGGAGGCTCGCGGCTGCGCCGCCCTCAACGCTTTCAACCGTCGCGCCCGCGCCGGTCGAAGCCGACGTTTCTTCCGCCTCCTCGTCGCGCCATTCTTCTTCGCGGACGTTCGCGTTCTGCACAAGGAAGTCGAGCGCTTTGCGGTTACGCAACCTGTCGGCGATGCTACGTTCGCCCCCCTGCTTTGTCAAGGCGGCCCGCACCTGCTCAACCGACTGCCGCGAGCCTTCCGCCATCGCCTGAATTTCGGCCTCGACCTCCTCGTCCGTGACCTCTAACCCTTCGGCGTCGGCCACGCGCTCCAGCAGCATCGAGCCGCGCACGTCGTCGCCCGCGCGCTCGCGCACAACGTCGCGCATCGCCTCCCAGTTGATGTCCGCCGAGCGCGGGTCAACGCCGCGCCCGATCATGTCGCGGAGCATGGATTGCAGAATCTGGTTCGCCTGGTACGAGATGATCGTCTCCGGCACCTCGAAGCGGTGCTGCTCGACGAGGCGCGAGAGGATTTCGTCGCGCAGGTGGTGCTCCGACTCGTGCTCGGCGCTCTTCGAGAGGTTCTCTCTCACGCGCTCGCGCAAACTTTCGACCGTCTCGACGCCCTCCTCGCCGAGACTCTTCACCCAGTCGTCGTCAAGCTCCGGCACCTCCTTGCGCCGGACAGCCGAGACGGTCGCCGTGTACTCGATGGTCTTGCCGGCCAGCCCCTTCGCGTTGAAGTCTTCGGGGTAGGCGACCGTGAACGTCTTGACCTCGTCGGCGCGCACGCCCGTCAGGTTCTCGTTGAACGCGGGCAGCACGCCCTCGCCGCCGAGGACAACGTCCACGTCCTCGACGTTGATGTCCTCTTCCGAAGGCGGCTCGACGTAGCGCCCTTGAATGTCAGCCGTCACGGTGTCGCCCTCTTCGGAGGCGCGGTCTTCGACCGGTTGGAGCGAGGCCGAGGCTTCGCGCAGGTTCTCGATGACGCGCTCAACGTCCTCTTCGCGGACGGGGCGCGTGCGGCGCGCGGCCTCGATGCCTTTGTAAGTGCCGAGGTTGACTTCCGGCATCACCTCGACGTGCGCGTGGAGCGTGACGGCCTCCTGCCCGAACTTGTCGAGTCCCTCGTTGTCGAGGTGAACGTCGGGCTGGCCGATGACCTGAAGTCCGCTCTCCGTGATCGCCTGCTCGACGGCGTCGGGCACGAGCCGCTTCAAAACGTCGCCCTGAATGTCCTTCTTATATCTCGTGCGGACGACAGCCGCGGGCGCGTTGCCCTTGCGGAAGCCGGGCACGGTCGCGGCGCGCGCGTACTCCTGCGTCACGCGCTCGAACTCCGCGCGCACCTCCTCGGCCCCGATCTCGATCTTGATCTCCTTGCGCGTCGGAGAAACGTCAACAACCTCTGTCTTCATAAACACGAATCCCGCCCTCGCCTCGTCTCATACGGAAGACGGAGAGTGCGGGCGTCCTTCCTCGATTAGTTTACGCTTGCTTTGAATCCCAATGCGAAAGGGGGGACTCGAACCCCCACGCCTTACGGCACCAGATCCTAAGTCTGGCGCGTCTGCCAATTCCGCCACTTTCGCGCGAGTCCGACGAACGATTGAGATTAAAGGATTGATGTTTGAAAGTCTAGCAGTGATGCCGAAGGGTTAAGCGCGGGTCTGTCCGAAGCGATGAAGCGCGAAGCGGCGCGACTTTGTACGAGTCGCGCCGCTTCCGGTTGATGAAGGTTGATCGTGATTACTTACGCGTGCGCCGCTTCCTCTGCCACACGAACGCGGCGGGGAAGGCTGCGGCGAGGCCGAGCCAGCCGAGGTTGAAGCCGAAGAGGCGGGAGAGCGACTGAACCCACGTGCCGGCTTGCGCGGTCTTGCCCGCGGTCGGCTGGCCGGGTTCGTCCGTGACGGTGTAGAGCTTGCCGTCGTGGATGTACATCCGGCGCATCTCTTCGAGGTTGAAGGGGCGCGCGCCGCGGCGACCGAAGATGGCGACCTGGTTGCCGCTCTCGTCCACCGCCCGGTCGCGGCGGTAGCCCTCGGAGACCTGCGTCGCCGGGCCTTTCGTCGGGCAGTAGGCGACGACGCGCGGCGCGGGCCGCGGGCTGTAGCCCATGTTGCCCGGCACGGAGTTCGGGTTCGTCAGCTCGACGACCTTGACGCCGTTCTTGCCGTCGGCGACGTAGCCGATCAGGCTCGCGTAGGCCATGCCGACCTTGATGTCGCGCGTGTCGTTGAGCTTGCCGCCGTCGTTGAAGAGCTGGTCGAGCTTCGGCTGGTCGGCGTGCTCGATGTCAACAATGGCGAGGCCGTCCGCGCCGTCGCCGACGTATGCGTACTCGCGCGCTATGTAGATGCCGTGCGGGTCGCGCAGCGCGAGCGTCGAAGCGGGCAAGGCTTGCGGGTGTTCGAGGTCGGTCACGTCGAGCACGTTCAGGCCGTCCGCCGCCGTGACGAAGCAGTAGCGGAACTGCACGGCGAGCGAGCGCGGGTCGTGCAGCGGGACTTCGCTCACCCAGCGCGGGTTCAAGGGGTCGCTGATTTGGACGACTTCGAGCGCGTGGTCGGTCAACACGTACACGTAGTTGCCGACGACGTTGATCGCGCGCGCGTTCGTCAACCTTCCTTCGGGGTTGTAGGTCGCGCCGCGCTTCAGGTGGTTGTTGAGGTTGACGCCGTCAACGAGCGTGTTGATGTTGACGGTGACGAGTCCCTCCTGCCGGTCGGAGATGAACGCGTAGCCGTAGAGCGGCGCGAGTGGCTGTTCCTCGTTCGTCTCAAGCCACATCTTCTGATCCGCGGTCTCGCCCGGATTGCGGCGCGGGTCGAGCGGCGCGGGCGAGCCGATGGCGACGCCCGTCGCGTCCTTCGTTCGGACGTAGAGCTTCTGACCGAACTTCGAGAACGGCGAGTCGGTGATGCGCTGGCTGAAGTCCTTGTCGGCGACGTTGGCGATGTCGAAGACGACGAAGCCGTCCTTGCCCGCGGCGGCGAGAAGGAACTCGCCGTACTGCTGCACCTGACTGATGTCGTAGCCGCGGTGCGCGTAGTTCTCCTCAAGCTTGCCTCCGCGCGCCTCGTGCTTGGCGTACCAGTCGGGGTAAGCGATCTGGTGCAGGTGCGAACCCATCACCGCCTGCGGCTCGGTCTGCTCCGCGACCATCGTCGCCGAGAGTCCGTCCCTGCCCTCGGCGACATAGACGAAGCGGCCCATGAAGTTGACCTGGTTCGAGCCGAGCATCAGGACGCCGCCGACCCAGGCGTTGTTGTCGTTGTTCTTCGAGATGTGGCAGTCCGTGCAGGTCTTCGTCTCGGTCGCGCGCACTGTGTGCGGCGGGTGCGTGTTGAAGGCGTTGCCGTTGTAGCCGGCTGAAGAGATCGTCGGCGCGTGGTTGACGGCGATGCCGCGCGTGCCGTCCGTGACGCTCACGGTGACGGCGCTCGAAGAGCGGACGGGCATGACCTTGTGTCCCTGCACCGAGCCGTCAATGCCGAGCATGTAGCCGTCGGTTCTCAAGACCTGCGGGTTGTACGAAGGATAGACCTGATTCACGTCTCCCTCTTCGTGCAGCGCAGGCTTGCGCGTGTTGACCGAGGCCGAGAGGTGACAGCCCCAGCAGTTCGTCACCCACGAAGAGTGGCACGAGACGCACGAGACTCGCGAGTTGTCGTGCGCGAGTTGCTTGGTGTCCGAGGGCACAGCGCCCCAAGTCTCGTTGTCGCGAAGCAGGGTCTTCGCGCGCGCCGACTTCGGGTTGTAGTGCGGGTTGCCGGGCGTGATCGTGTCCATCACCTGCGTGACTTCCCACTCCATCGGCTTGCCCGTCGCCGGGTCGTTCTGCTCGACCATCGAGCGCTGGTAGAGCTTGCCGTCGCGCTCGACGAAGCGGGCGCGGTTGAAGGGATTTCCGCGCGCTGGGTGATTCATCTGGTTGCCGCCGTCGGGCGCGCCGAAGCCGGACGTGCGGATGTTCGACGCGGTCACGCGCTTGTTGACGGTGCCGTGGCAGTCCTCGCACGTGATCTCGATGACGGCGCGGCGGTCGCCGTAGATTTTGCCGGTGCCGTGGTCGTCCTGCGTGTAGTGGCAGTCAACGCAGTGCATCCCCTTCTCAAGATGGATGTCTTTCAGGTGGACGGCCTTGCCGGGCTTGCCGTCGTGGTCGTAGAGGTCGGGGTCGTCGAAGGAGACGACGTTGCCGTCCTTGTCGAGGAAGTTGCCCTTGCGATCCATCTTGTAAGCGCGGCGGAACATCCAGCCGTGGCCGTGGTAGTCCGACACCTGCATGTGGCGCAGCTTCGTGTTGAGCTTGCTGACCTCGAAGAGGAATTCGGGGTCGCGCCAGTTGCCGCGCGCCGCGGCCTCTTCGGGGTTGAACTTCCCGGCCTCGTCGAGTTCCTTCGGCGTCGGGTTGTGCTGCTGCTTCGGGTACATGTACTCGCCGTCGGTCTCCTCGTCCCACCACATGTAGCCGAGGTAGGTGTTGATGAAGCCGTTGCCGTTGTGGACGTGGCAGGTGATGCACTGGCTCGAAGGGATTGACTTGGTGAACTTGTGTTCGAGCGGGTGGCCCGACTCGTTCTTCGGGATGTTCGGGTCGGGGTTGTTGGGCGCGGTGTAGCCGCGGTTGCCGAAGTGCGCGTAGGGGCCGGAGTCGTACTGCGAGCGGTCGTTGGCATAGACGACGTGGCAGGCGGCGCAGCCCGACTGGCGGAAGTCGCCGGGCGCGTCGTTCGTGCCCATGAATGACATCACGGGGTCGTTGAGGCGGACTTTGGTCGCGCCGAGGATGACGGGGTCAACGCGCGCCTGCGTGCCGTAGCCGCGATTCGAGAGGGACACGTCGGGCTGTCCCGGCACGTCCTGACCGTTCGGGTTGCCGAGTTCGGACTTCGGGCCGCCGCCGCTCTCGAACGGACGCCAGAAGGAGACCGAGAGCGGCTGGCCTATCTCAAACCTTGGGAACGGGAAGAGGAACGGGATGATCCCTTTCTCCTTCATCTCCTGCGGCGTGGGCGGCGGGATGGTGCGCGCGATCTGCGGCTCGCCGTGCGGGCTGTAGCTCTCGCCGATGATGGCGTACTTCGTCGGGAGCGTGCCGTTGTTGTAGAGCGCCGAGGAATAGACCTGCGGACTCTGGGTCATCGCGCTCTTTTGCACGCTCTTGATGTACTGCTCGTGACACTTGCCGCACGTGACCATCGCGACGCGCAAGTCAGAAGGGTTGACGAAGCGAATCCAGTCCCAATTCTCGTTGTTGAGCAGCGTGAAGCTGTTCTCAGGGTTGGCCGACGTGCGCCACATCTCCGGGTGCTTCGGCTTTGCGGTGTGCGCGTCCGCCTTGGTCGTCGCCGTGCCGTTGCCGCCGTGGCAGTCAACGCACGAAGGGCTGCTGCCGCGCAGGTTCGTCTCGTGCGGGTCGCCGACGCCCGTGTGGCACTTGACGCAGCCGTCGCTCGGCGCGTGCTGCACCGCGTCCTGCGGGACGTTGGCGACGGGGTCAGCGCCGGAGTCGGCGGCTTCAGAGACGGGCGCGGAAGAAGCGGGCGGCTGTGTCGCCGTCTTTGAAGCGCTCCTGACCAGGCCCGCGGAGTGGACGGGGAGGAACGCGAAGGCGGCGACGCCGAAGACGACGAGGACGGCGAGGAGGCTGAACAACTGCTGGCGTTTCGTGTGCTGACGATTGCTGGCGGTCTTCATCTTATTTGTCCGATGGTAGCTGATGAATTGCCACTAGCTTCAGCTAGTGGATCAAGGCTTCAAAAAATCTTCCGGCTTTAGCCCAAGTCGGCCCTCGTTCGGCTAAAGCCGTCGCCTTTAATTCGACTCCTCCCACTAGCTGAAGCTAGTGGCAACTGATACGACCAAATCTCAACACGACTCAGAAGGCGAGTTGAAAGGCGAAGGTCGGCGAGACGAGCGGGCGCGTGCTCTGAATCAGACGCCCGTAGCCGCCCTCCGGGAACAGCACCGCCGTGCCCACGACGAGGAACAGGTTCTCGTTCTCCAGCGGGCGGTACTTGAAGGCGAAGCTCGCGTCCGTGCCGACGCCGCCCGTGATGCGCGGGTTCCCGGTCAACTGCTGAAGCACGCGCGAGCGGGCGAAGCGGATGTAGGCGAGGTTCGTCACCATCTTGAGCTTCGGCGTCAGCCTCAGGTCGGCCCCGACGTTCCACATCAGCAGCCCGGGGTTGACGAAGTTCGCGCGGTTGTCGAACTTGTCGCGCAGGTCTGGGAGCAGGCTGAACTTGTTCTTAAAAAATCCGAGGCCGGCGACGGTCGTCTGCTGCTGAGTCCAGAACTGGAACGGCCCGCCCGCGATGTTCGGGTTGTCCTGAATCACGTCGAAGCCGGTCGCCTTGTTGTCGTTGAGGTTGCCGTCGCCGGAGGCGTAGAAGAACGTCCCGCGCCAGCGAACCCAGTCGCGGTCAATCGCCGCCTCGAACGAGGCCATCTGCGCGTTGACGGTCTGCGGGCGGCGGACGCGCGTGTTGAAGGCGTCGTGGCCGACCGCCCAGTAGAAGGCGTGGTCAACGTTGAGCTTGCCCCACTTGCCGTCGCCGTGGAAGCCGAAGTAGCCGACGTTGAGCGTGGCGCGGTCGCCCGTGAACCTGCCGTTGTCGTTGTTGAAGGCGAAGTTGAAGAGCGCCGTGTACCCTCGCGTCCCGAAGTCCTGCCGGAACCAGTTCGCGAGGAAGACGTTCTGGTGCCGGTTGTCGAAGCTGTGGAGCTGAGAGGTGATGTCGCGCTGGCGCATCGTGAAGAAGGCGATGTTGAACTCGTCGCGGTTCGAGTTGAGGTTGCCGAACAGGCGCACGCCGAGCTGGTTGTCCTGGAAGAGGAAGCCGCGGAAGTCGGAGTTGAAGTTCTGCATCCCGACGCGCAGGCTCATGAAGTCGAAGTTCGGGCTGACGACCGCGATCCGCTTCTCGACGAACGCCTCCTCGACGGCGAGCCGCGCGATGCCGCGCTTCGAGTCGAACGGGTTGAGAGTGTTGTTGGCGAGGAAGTTGAAGTTGGCGACCGTCGTGACGCGGAAGGCCCAGCGCTTCGGCTCGAACGCCGCGTCGCCCTTGAAAATCTCCGCGCCCATGACGAAGTTCTGGTTGGTGAAGAACTGCTCATGCCGCCCGTTCGCCGCGACGACGCGCGGGTTGAGGTTGCTCGCGCTCTGGAAGTTGAGGTTGAGGAACGTGTGGTTGCCGAAGACGGGGAAGTCGCCCTTCAGGACGTTCTGGTTGTACGGGTCGAAGGTGCTGCCCACGACCCAAGGCGTCTTCATGTCGGGGTCGTAACGCTTGTAGCGCGGGAAGGGGAAGCGCCAGCGGTCGGGCATCGGGATGAAATCCTCGGTCGCCGGGTCTTGCGACTTGACCGTCTTCTTGCCGGCGTGGCCGAGCGGCGTCCAGTCGGGCAGCGGGTACTGCAAGGGCTTCTCTTCGCCCTTCGCCGCGGGAGTCGGCGAGGGCTGCGCGCCCGCGGCCTGCGCCGGTGTGGGCGACGGCTGCGCCTGCGCCTGCGCGGTCTGCTGCTGCGGGCCGAAGAAGTAGTCGAGGAGCGACTCGACGAGCGCCTGATTTCTCTCGGCCTTCGACGGTGGCGCGTCCGTGTCCTCGTCGCCCGACGCGGCGAGCGCGTGGAGCGGGGCGGTCTGCGAAAGGAGGAAGAGCGAGAGGCAGAGCGCTGCCCAACGCCTGCGGCTAGTCGAGCGTCCGTGCAAACGTTTCATGAGAACCGTCCCCGTCGGATGTCAGCACCGTTAAGTCGGCGATTGCGATGATTACTTCAAAAAGAAAAACATTCCGCCCGCGAGCGAAGGGCGTTGCCCGCGGCCAAACCCGCTTGAGGATTGCAAGTGATGTGGCCCGGACGCGTGCGAGCCGTTCCGTGGGCGGGGAAGGCGAAACGCATGAGCACGCGCGGCGTCATGAAAAACCCTGACGCTTGAGCCAAGGCTTTCAAAGATTGGACGGGCCGGAAAGGCCCCGCCGCTCGGATTGTTCAGTGCCCGGAAAGCGGCTTAGAAAATAGGTCAGACGCACGGGCGAGTCAAGTCTTTTTTTTGGCGCGTTCGGCAGCCGAGACCCGGCGCGCGCGCGTTGCGAAATAGATTGCAACAGGAGATGGCCGCGGCGGAACTCAGCCGAGCGATTCGGACGCGTTCGCCCTCTCGAACAGAGGGTCGCGCGTCCCTTGCGCGACGCGCCGGAGCGGCCAGATGTCAACCTTCAACTCCTCGGCGTAGTGCAACAGCGGGTCGCCCGCGGGCGAGGGGATGCCGAGCGCTTCGAGCATCGTCGAGTCGTAAGCGGAGACTTCCGCCGCGCGCAGAGGCCAAGGGTCGTGGAAGATTCGGCAGCGGTAGAGTTGTTCCTTGTGCGCGGCGTAGAGGCAGTAGCGCTCGGTCAGGAAGAAGACGAGCGAGTCGGGTTTCGACTGCGCGAGCGGCTCGCCGGAACTCCACTCGGCGTCGAACGCTGCGGCGGGCGCGTCCGGCTGCGCGCGCTCGGAGTTGTACCTGATCGTCCGCCCGTCCTGTTGAAGATTCATGCGCGCGTTGTGGTACGGCAGGAAGAAGAACTCGCGCGCCCCCCAGGTGGCGAGTACGCTGTTGATGTCGAGCGAGAAGAACCAGACGCCGGGCACGCCTTCGTGATGCACGTAAGTCCGCACGTTCAACTCAAGAAATGAACTCAGGCCCGGCATGGCCGGCGTGAAGTAGGGCCGGACGCCCCACATCTTGAAAGGCACGACGCCGACCCACGCCTGACCGTCGAAGGTGTCAATCGAAAGGCTCGGCGGGATGAGCGGGCGCAGGGCCGAGGGCGCGACGGGCCAGTGCAGAAACAAGAGCTTGCCCCACCACTGCCGCATGAGCGGCAGGCCCTTCGGTCGCCTGCGGATCGAGAGTCGGTCAATGAAACGGCTCGTCATGCCTCGCTCGAAATTTCGGGCCGCGCGCACGAATGTGGGCGCGCGTCGGTGTATAGTTTGACATCGCGGCGGCGGGAGTCGAATAATGCCCGCGTCCGCCGGGGCGTCCCGAAGAAGCGCCCGCCGTAAATCGCAAGCGAGTTTTTATCATCAAATCAGTTTCGTGAACAGTGCCCCGTCGCCGCAAACCGGAATGAAGTACACGGCCCTTCTAGTCCTCCTTCTCTCGCTCCAACTCTGCACGCCCGCGTCGCAGGTCTCGAAGAAAGCCCCGACGCCTGCGCCGCCGAAGTCCGCCGCGCCCCCGAAGTCCGCGACCGTGTCCGAGCGCACGGTCGTCTGCATTGACCCCGGTCACCCTTCGGAGGTCGCGAGCGGCAAGAACGTCCAGAACGGGACGAGCGAGACGCACGTTGACTGGGCCGTGGCCGAACGCTTGCGCGCCGCGCTCGAAGCGCGAGGGTACGAGGTCGTCATGACGAAGGAGTCGGAGGACGAACTCGTCCGCAACAAAGACCGCGCGCTCGTCGCCAACCGCGCCCGCGCCGCGCTGATGATTCGCCTGCACTGCGACGCCAGCGAGGAGCGCGGCTACGCGGTCTATTACCCGGACCGGCAGGGGCGCGCGAAGGACGGAACGACCGGCCCCTCCCAAAACGTAATCGAGGAGAGCCGGCGCGCGGCGGAGGCGGTTCACGCCGGGTTGTCGGAAGGCTTGGACGGCGCGCTCAACGACAACGGCATCAGAACCGACGACCAGACGAAGGTCGGCCACCAGCAGGGCGGCGCTCTGACGGGTTCGATCTTCTCCGACGTTCCCGTGGTCACGATTGAGATGGTCGTGCTTTCGCAGCCGTCGGACGCCGACTTCATCAAGACCGACGCCGGGCAGCAGCGCATGGCCGACTCGATAGCCGACGGCATCTCCCGCTTCGTCGGCCCGGCGAAGAACAGTTCACCTCGCAAGGAAGAGTAGTCTCCCGAACGCACGAAAGGAGCGTTCCCCCGATGTCGAACACACGCAAAATAATCACGCGCGCCGCGGCGGCGCTCGCGCTCGCCCTGCTCACGGCAGGAGCTTGCGCGGCGCAGGACTCCGACGCCTTCAAAAAGCTCGAAGCCGTTGACTTCACGAAGCAGAAGGTGACGCGCGACGACCTGAAGGACGTGGAGCTGTACGAGCTGTCGCTCCTGCGCGGCGTCGTCTTCGGTCGCCACGGTCGCGTCTTCAAGGAGCGCGACATACAGTCGTACCTGAAAGACCAGCCGTGGTACAAGCCCGACCCGAACTTCAGCAACTCGTCCTTGAACGACACCGAGCGCGCGAACCTCGACCTGATCCGCGAGCTTGAGGCCGACAAGCACGACCAGATCGAGCCGGGCGACCTGCGCTGGTGGCAGGCGCGCGAGATGACCGAGGAGAATCTCGGCACGCACTCTTCCGCCGAGTGGCACGTCATGCGCGCCGAGGTCGAGGCCGTCCACGGCAAGGTGTTCGACGACGAGCCTTGGCTCCAGCAGTATTTTGAAGACCGCTACTGGTACAAGGCGAACGCGAACTACAACCCGCGCGAGCTTTCCGCGACCGAGCGCCACAACCTCGCGGCCATTGACGCCGCGCAGCGCGCGCAGCGTCACGCCGCCGTCTCGCCCGGCGACATGGAGCTGTTCGAGAAGCGGCTGCTCACCGAAGACATGCTCCACGGGCTGAGCCTCTACGAGCTTCGCCTGATGCGGAATGAAATCTACGCGCGGCAGGGCCGACAGTTCAAGACCGAGTGGCTCTCGCAGTATTTTTACAGCCAGCCCTGGTACAACCCGCGCGACGACAACAAGGAGCCGGAGCTTTCCGACACCGAGAAGAAGAACGTCGAGACCATCGTCGCCTACGAGCGCAAGCTGAAGGACTCTTTGAGCACGCAGCCCGTCTCGCAGGCTCTGCTCGAAGGGATGTTCCTCGAAGACGCGCGCAAGCTCCGCAACGAAATCTACGCGCACCACGGCAAGGTCTTCAAAGACCGTTGGCTGCAAAAATATTTCGCGAGCTTCGACTGGTACAAGCCCAACCCGAACTACACCGACGCCGCGCTGACCCCCGTCGAGCGGCAGAACGCCGCCACGATTGCCGCCTACGAGAAGAAGGCGACCAGCGTCATGGCGGCGGTCGAGGGTTGATAAAGCCAACTTGAGTCCCGCGTGACGGGACAAGACAAGTTGAGATTGCGGATTGCGGAATTCGGATTGCGGATTGAAGAGAGGCAAGCTGTCCTCAAATCCGCAACCCGAATTCCGCAATCCGAATTCCGCAATCGAAATGAATTGCCCCAACTGCCATCAGCCGATGCGCGAAGGCGCGCAGTTCTGCACGCACTGCGGGACGCGCACGGCGCACGGTCGCGGGCCGCTTGAGCAGTCCGTGCCGACGGTCGAGCGCGCCGCGACCGACCCGTCCTCGCCGACGGTCGTCGTGAGCGACCCGATGATCGGGCGCGTCCTCGACGGCAAGTACGAAATCCTCTCTCCGCTCGGCGCGGGCGGCATGGGCGCGGTCTATCTCGCGCGCCGGGTTCTGATCGGCGACGAGGTCGCGGTCAAAGTCCTTCACACGAAGTTCGCGAACGACGACACCTTCGTCGAGCGCTTCCGCCGCGAGGCGCGCGCCGCCGCGCAACTCCACCACCCGAACGTCGTCACCATTCACGACTACGGCGAGTCGCGCGGCGAGCAAGGGTTCGCCTACATCGTCATGGAACTCGTCCGCGGCGAGTCTTTGCGCGACCTCCTGCGGCGCGAGGGCAAACTCGAGACGGCGCGCGCCGTCTCGCTGATGCGCGACATCTGCGCCGGGGTCGGGGCGGCGCACCGCCACGGCATCGTCCACCGCGACATCAAGCCCGACAACATCATCGTCATGCCCGCCGACGAGGACAGCGCGACCGAGCGCGTCAAGGTCGTTGACTTCGGTATCGCCAAACTGCGCGACATGGCGCACGAAGCGACGCTCACCGAGGTGGGCGCGATGGTCGGCACGCCCTTCTACATGTCGCCCGAGCAGTGCCGGGGCGAGCACTTGGACGCGCGCGCCGACGTGTACTCGCTCGGCGCGCTGCTCTACGAGATGCTCGCGGGCACGCCGCCCTTCGTCGCCGCGTCGCTGACCGGCATCATCCTCAAACACGTCAACGAGCCGCCGCCGCCGATGCCGCAGGAGTTGCGCGTGCCGCCCGCGCTTCAGGCCGCGATAGCGCGCTCGCTCTCGAAAGACCCGAACGCGCGGCAGCGCGACGCGACCGAGTTCGCGCGCGACATACAGGCCGCTCTCGCGCAAGGCCCGCAGACCGCGGCCATCCCTCCCGCGCCGCCGACCGTCTCGAACCTGCACAATTCTGCCAGCCCCGCGCCGCCGCAATTTCAACAGTCATACGGCGGGGCGCAGCAACAAAACTCCGGCGCGTCACAACAGCGACAGTCCGCGCCGCAACCTTTCTACGCCGCGCCGCAACAGCAACAAGCTTACAACGCGCAGCAGGCTTACGCCGCCCCGCCGAAGCGCCGTTCGCGCGCGCCGCTCTTCATCGCGCTCGCCGTCATCCTCGTCGTCGGCTTCGGCGGACTCGTGGTCGGCGGGCTGATTCTGCTGGGCCGTGCCGGCGTCGGACGCAGGCCGGTCGTCCGCAACGTGAACGTCAGGGAGAACACAAACTTCAGCGCCAACGTCAGGCCGTCAACAACTCCCGTCCCCGGCTTTTCTGGCGCGAACTCGAACTATGAAGCAAACGAGAACGACGATTCGGACGTTGACGACGACGACGATACGACGACGGGCGACGTGGCCCTGCCCGGCGAAGAGCCGCAGGGCGCGGAGCAGAAGGTTCTGGCGGGCACGCTCCTGAGTCCGGAAGACCTCGACGGCCTCTCGCCCGTGCAACTCCGCATACTCCGCAACACGATCTTCGCGCGCCACGGTCGCTCGTTCGAGACGCCCGCGCTGCAAGCCTACTTCCTGACCCGCCCCTGGTATCGCGAGCGCTCAGACTACAACGAGCGAATGCTCACGGCGTCCGACCGCGCCAACGCCGAACTCATCAAGATGTACGAGGAGGGCCGCGGCTCTCCGGGCCGCAAGCGGTGAACAAGTGATGAGTGATGAGTGATGAGTTGAAAAGCGATCCGCCTTTAACTCATCACTCATCACTCATCACTTTCGACTCATGAGACTCATCATTACGGAGAAGCCTTCGATGGGGCGCGACGTTGCGGCGGCGCTCGGCGCGACGCGACGCGGCGAGGGCTTCATCGCGGGCGCGTCGGACATCGTGACGTGGTGCGTCGGCCACCTCGTCGAACTCGACGACCCCGAAAAGTACGACGAGCGTTTGCAGCGCTGGCGTCTCGAAGACCTGCCCGTTCTGCCCCGCGAGTTCAAGTACCACGCCTCCGAAAGAACGCTCGAACAGTTCAACGTCATCAAGACGCTGCTCGCGCGCGAGGACGTGACGAGCATCGTCAACGCCGCGGACGCGGGGCGCGAGGGCGAGCTGATCTTCGACCTCGTTTACACACTCGCGCGCTGTCGCAAGCCGGTCGAGCGGCTCTGGATTTCCTCGCTCACGAAGGACGCGATACTCGAAGGCTTCCGCAACCTGAAACCCTCGGACGAGTACAAGGGCCTGCGCGACTCGGCGCACGCGCGGCAGCGCGCCGACTGGCTCGTCGGCATCAACGCCACGCGCGCGCAGACCCTGCGCGCCCGCCGCGCCGGGCATCAGGGAGTCTATTCGCTGGGCCGCGTGCAGACGCCGACGCTCGCGCTCATCGTCGAGCGCGACCGCGAGATCGCGAACTTCGTCCCCGTGGATTACTTCGAGGTCGTCGCGCAGTTCCGCGCGCCCGGCGGCGAGTACACGGGGCGCTGGTTCGGCAAAGACGGCAGCCGCTTCGACAAGAAAGATGACGCCG
>DASRCS010000212.1:0-4798 GCA_035652995.1 Pyrinomonadaceae bacterium | reverse complement strand
CTTCTTCGAGTTGGGCGGCCACTCGCTGCTGGCGACGCGGCTGATGTCGCAGGTGCGGCGGCGGCTGGGGGCGGAGGTCGGGCTGCGGGGCTTCTTCGAGTCGCCGACCGTCGAGGCCCTCGCACGCCTCATCGACTCCGCCAAAGAGTCCCGCGCCGCATCCGACGCGCCAGCAATCAGGCGGGCTTCGCGCGAGCGCTATCGCACGAACGCGTCGCCGCAGGGGTCGCTGGCTCTGCCGGAGGTGATGCGAGAGCAGGCGGCCCAAAACTGAGGCGCTAAGGTCGTGTCGGGCGCGACTCGCACGCGGCCATAGAGGGACATCAAGACAATTTCGGAGAAGTGGGATGATGAATACTGACGAAGTCTTAATTCTGAGGGGCCGCGAAGTCCACTCGCTGCTCGAAGGCAGCGAAGCGGAGTTGATCGAGATAGTGGGTCGGGCCTACAAGGCTCACGCGCGGGGCGAGAGTTCGCTGCCGCACTCCCTATTCCTGCGCTTCCCCGACGACGAGAGCAACCGAATTATCGCGCTGCCCGCCTACCTCGGTCAGGAGTTCGGCGTCGCCGGGGTCAAGTGGGTCTCCTCGTTTCCGGGGAATCTCGCCCGCGGGGTGGACAGGGCTTCAGCCGTGGTGGTCTTGAACTCCGCGCAGACGGGCAGGCCGGAGGCCATCGTCGAGGGTTCGATCATCAGCGCGAAGAGGACTGCCGCCAGCGCGGCGCTTGCCGCCAAGTGCCTGCACGCGGGCGACGCCGCCGGCCCGGTGGGCCTGATCGGGACGGGGCTGATAAATTTCGAGATAGTCAAAGCGCTCCTGGCCGCGCGCCCCGAGGCGCGAACCTTCGTCGTCCACGACCTCGACCCGAAGCGCGCCGCTCAGTTCAAGGGCAAGTGCCTCGACACGTTCGACCGAGTCGAGGTCTGTATCGAGAGGGAGGTGCGGCACGTCCTGAAGAGGTGCGCGCTCATCTCGTTCGCCACGACGGCGACCACGCCATACGTCTCAGACCTCTCGGCCTGTCCGGAGGGCGCGACCATCCTGCACGTCTCGCTGCGCGACCTGACGCCCGAAGCGATTCTCTCCTGCGACAACGTCACGGACGACGTGAGCCACGTCTGCCGCGCGGGCACGTCGCTGCACCTCGCCGAGCGTCTCGTCGGCCACAGGGACTTTATCAGGTGCACGCTCGCGGACGTGTTGCTTGGCGACGCGCCGCCCAGAAAGAAGGGGGCGGGCCGCGTGGTCTTCAGCCCCTTCGGTCTCGGCGTGCTCGACCTCGCCGTCGGCCAGCACGTCTGCCGGCTCGCGCTCGAACGCGGCGCGGGCAGCGTCATCGGCGACTTCCTGCCCGCCCCCTGGGTGGAGCGTGATTAGCGACTCGTTCGAGCGCGGCTTCCAAGCAACAATACCGAAAGGAATCATCAACCATGAATTCACGAATCATCAGCGCCGTCGAACTCGACGACGAGTTGCTGCGGCAGGACATCGAAAAAATCCTGGGCTTCGGTGACGTGAAAGAAGAGTATTCGGAGTATCGCTTCGGCACGTGGAAGAACTACGTCCTGTGGAACGGGAGCGGTGACGAGAAGGACACCCTCTTCGAGGGCACGCGGGGCGGGGCCGTCAAGACCGGGTTCGGCAGGCAGCTCGAATACGTCAGCCCCGTCATCGAGGAGAACTTCCGCACCGAGCGGCTGAAGATGGTCAGGGCCAACCTGCTGCGCGACGCCGTGCTCGTGCCGCACCGCGACTACGTCGAGTTCAAGGAGGATTCGAGCAGGCTGGCGCGCCTCCACATACCCCTCCAGACTGACCGGACATCGCTGCACGCCGAGGGCGACGACGTGTTTCACATGAGGCGCGGCGAGGTGTGGTACTTAGACGTGAGCAACATCCATTCGGCCTGCAATATGTCTGACAGCCCGCGCATCTCCCTCGTCCTCGACTTCTGCCTCGACGGCCAGCCGCTGGAGACAGCCTTTAAGCACCCGGAGCGCCACCGCGCCCGCCGCGAGCCGCTGATGGTCGAGCGCGAGCCTGTGGACGAGGAGTTCCTGAAGAGCATCTTCTCCATGGGGCACGTCATCAACCACGTGAACTACAGGGACATCGTCCTGTTCCTCTCGCGCATCCATTTCTACAAGGACGTGAGCCTCGATGTTTTCTTCGACTGGCTGATCCGCATCTGCCAGGGGGCGCAGGACAAGTCACTCGTGGAGAAGTCCGTCAGGTTCAAGCGGTACATGATTGACAAGCGCGAACTCTCGCAGCGGTTCGCCCTCTGACGCACGCCGCGGCCCCGCCAGGCAGGACGCTACAGCCGCGGGCGCGCACGCGAAGCGAATTCTCCCGCTCGGCCCCACTCCCCTATAATAACCTAACCCGGCGAAAGGCTCGCTCGGAGCCTGCCGACGACAGGAGTTAAGAAGTAATGAGGAATTCCGTAACCATTCTGATCGGCGGCGCCGTCGCGTCGCTGCTGGCCTTGACGCAGGCGGCGGCCTGCTACTCGCAGAACAGACGCGCCGAGGGCGGCGACCTCCGGGCGCGTGACGAGATGCGAAAGAGCTTCCGGCTCGCGCCCGGCGCGCGCGTCGAAGTGTCGAGCATCAGGGGCTTGGTCGAGGTCGAGACGGCGGAGACGGACGTGGCCGAAGTGCACGTCGTGCGCACGGCGCGCGACGCCGAAGAACTCAAGCAGTTCAAGGTCGTCGTCGAGGAGGAGCCGCAAGGGCTGGTCATCAGAGGCGAGCAGGCGGAGCGCAATTCCGGGTCGGGGATGGGGCCGGACGTGCGCCACCGCGTGACGCTCAAGCTCCCGCGCGGCGTTAACCTCTCCGTCCAGAGCGTCGGCGGCGATGTCAAGGTCGGCGACCTCGGCGGCTCACTCACGGTCAGCAGCGTCGGCGGCTTGCTCACCGCGGGCGACGTGGGCGGGCCGGTCGAAGTCGGCGGCGTCAGCGGCGCCGTCTCCATCGGGCGGGCCGGCCAGTCGGTCGAGATAAAGAGCGCCAGCGGTGACGTAAAGGTCGGGCTGGCGGTCGGCTCGCTCGACGTGACGGGCGTCAGCGGCGCGCTCTCGGCCAGCGTCTCGAAACTGGGGCCGCGCGGCGTGCGAGTCAGCAGCGTCAGCGGGCACGTGGAGCTGCGCTTCAGCGGCGAGCTGAACGCGGAGTTGAGCGCCGACAACGTGAGCGGCGACCTCTCCATAGACCTGCCCAACGTCACCGTCAAGAGCAGGCCGAACGCTTCCGCTATGCGCGCCCTCATCGGACGGGGCGGCCCCACAATCTCAATCAACGGCGTCTCCAGGGGCGTCCGCCTCACGCAAGGTTCTTGAAGACCGGCGCGAGCGCGAGAGCGGGTTAACAATCAGAGCCTTTGCGCCCCGCCGGTGCGACGACGCGCCGCGTCGGCGAATCGCAAGGGAATCAAAAGAAGGGTGAAGAGAATGAGGCACGTTATTTCACTTATCGACGTTGGGCCTGAGGGCCTGGCGCAGCTCGTAGATGACGCCCTGACAATCGCGGCGGGGCGCGGGGCGGGGGATCAGCCGCTGAAGGGGAAAGTCGGGGGGATATACTTCAGGGGAACGTCAACGCGCACGCGCACCGCCTTCACGGTCGGGGCGCTGAAGCTCGGGGCGCAGACCATCTCCTACGGCCCGAACGATCTGCAACTCGTCACCGGCGAGACTATTCAGGACACGGCGCGCGTGCTTTCGGGCTTCCTCGACTTCCTCGTCATCCGCACCAACGCGCCGGTCGAGGAGATGCGCGCTCTGGCCTCGCAGGAGGACATGGCCGTCATCAACGCCATGAGCGAGAACGAACACCCCACGCAGGCCGTCGCCGACCTCGTCACCATCAAGGAGTTCTTCGGTCGCTTGCGCGGCGTCCACGTGCTCTACCTCGGCGAGGGCAACAACTCCGCGGCGGCGCTCGCGCTGGCCGTGGCGATGACCGAGGGGATGAGGCTCACGCTCGTCACACCCGAAGGGTACGGGCTTCCGCCGGGCGCGTTGGAGACTGCACAGGCCATCGCGCATAGCTCCGGTTCGGCAGTCGAGCAGCACCACGACGCAGGCGCGCTCCCCGAAGGCGTTGATGTCGTTTACACGACGCGCTGGCAGACGATGGGGGTGCCCAAATCCGACCCCGACTGGGAGGAGAAGTTTAAGCCTTACGGCGTCAGCAGCCGGCTCTTGGCGCGCGTCTCAAAGCCGTCGGGCACGGTCTTCCTTCACGACCTGCCGGCGGTGCGCGGTGCCGAGGTGAGCGACGAGGTTTTAGACGGCCCGCAGAGCCTCGCCTTCCGGCAGGCTCGCCACAAGCTGACGAGCGCGATGGCCGTCCTCAAGTGGTGCGCCGCCGCCCCCGCGCTGAGCACCGAACGCGGATCGAGGCAGGCCACGGCATGCTACGCCCAGGCTTAAACGGGCCGCGTCCGTCTCGCTCGTGCCGCCGCCCTGCCTCACGCTGACCTCGTCGCGCCAATCAACCAAAGCCTCTTAAACCACACGACACGCCTTAAGGATGACCGGGAGTGCGGGCCGCAAGCACGTCCCCGCCAGAGTCCGGAAGCGCCTGCCTACTTGGCCGTCGCCTTCGGGCAGTTTGCGGAAGGAGATTATCTACCATGAACGAACTGATTCGGCAGGTGTCGCGCCTCACCGAAATAGACGGCCCGACCCTCGGCGCGGTGCAGCGCGAAGTCCTCTCGATAGGATCGGAGTGGACGAGCGTGTACAGCGACTACCACACGGGCGGCTGGCTCACGCTCTCGCTGCTCAA
>DASRCS010000211.1:0-26115 GCA_035652995.1 Pyrinomonadaceae bacterium | reverse complement strand
GACGCCGCAGGGCAGCTTCTTCTCGCAGATGCTCATTTCGAGCGCCGGCTACCTGACGGCGACGGCCTTCGGCGCGCTGATGCTCTGGCTCGTCCGCAAGCGCGTGAAGGCGACCGCCGTGCTCGTCGGCTCGGCCTGCATCGTCGCGGCGCTGACCGCGGTCTTCGGCTTCCTCGTCCCGCTCACGAGCCTTTCGTTCAGCCCGTTCACGGTCGTCTCCGGCGCGGTCATCACGCTCGGACTGCTCGCCGCGGCGAAGTACGCCGGGCCGCGAGTCCGCAACTTCCTCGTGAGCTTCCTCGCCGTGCAGTGCGTCCTGAACTCACTCTTCAACCTGCGCGACCTCCTGACGCTCTCGCTGCGCTCGGACGCGGCGACCGACGCGGGGAACATGCAGGCGCTGACCGGCATCCCCTCGATCTTCTGGGCGCTCTTCTGGGCGGTCGTCTCGTTCGTCATCCTCTCGCTCGCGCTGCGCGCGTACGCCGTCAGCAAGGAGAAGCCTTCGCAGCCCGACCTGCCGTTCGAGGACTCGCCGCTCGAAGTCTGAAATCACAAAACTTCGTGGGCAAGACGCGACAGAGGCCGCACGGTGCGCCGTCGAAAGACGTGACGCCCGGCGGCCTCTCAACTTCTCCCGCAGAACCTTCTACAACTTCACACGCCGACGTTTCCGCGACTTCGACGCGTGAGATTCCTCCGGCTTCAACCGCCGACGTTTCCGCGACCGAAGTCGAGGCCCTGACGCTCGGCTCGCTCCCCGTCGGCGCGCGGCTCATCCTCCGCTGCCGCGCAGACTGGCGCGCGGCCACGGTCGCCGCCTACGAGCCTGAGACGAATCGCGTCGTCCTCAACGTCGTCTCGCCCACCGGCCACACCTACCGCGTCCGCCGACCCGAAGACTCGCCGCTCACACGCGACGGCGACGTGCCCGTCCTCGGCGAAGGCCACTGGCGCGTCTCGCTCGCGCGCTACGACGTTCGGTGGTGAACAGAATCGCGAGCGTGAGCGTGCGTGTCGGTGATGACTGTGTGAAGCCTTAAATCTCGACGGCTTGTCGAAGGTCGGCTCGCCCGAACTCTTCCGCGTTGGCTTCGATGCGCGTTAGGCTCGAAGCCGATAGCAGGATGAGCGCGAGCCAGACGAGGTCTGCGAGCAGCAGGTGGACGATCTGCATCCAGACCGGCGCGAGCAGAGCCGCGTTGAGAAGCCCGGCGCAGACTTGAACGACGACGAGCGCGACGACGACCGACGACCAGCGCCGCACACGCGCGTCAACGCGTGTCCGCGCGAGCGTGACCGCGATGTAAACGACGTATGCGCCGACTGCGACGGCGAGGAGCGGGTGCAGTTTGTACTCGCGCAGGCTGAACAGGAGCCGCGACGCCGCCGAAAGGTTCGACACGGCGTCGGCGGCCCGCGCGCTTTCGGGAAAGAGCGTCGAGCCGAGCGCCGCGACCGCGCCGCTCACGCCGACGGCGAGCGCGCCCAAGACGGCCACACCGACTCGCCCGCTCAGAAACTCTCGCAGGCGCGGTCGGCTCGCTTCTCCGACCGTCGCCCACCAGGCAGTCAGCGCCAGCGCCGCGACCAGCACGAACGTGTTGACGAGGTGAACCGAGAGATAGACGGCGCGCGCGACCGACGCGTCGTTCGCCACGAGCCTCAGCAGTACTAACCCAGCGCCGATGAGCGATTCGGTGACGATGAAGATTGCGGCGAGCGCCGCGCCCGCGCGAACCGCGTGACCGCGCGGATATTTTCTGCACGCCCAGACCAGGAGAGCGACGACGAGCAGGAACGCGACCCCGCTCGTCGCGCGGTGCGCGAACTCGACGAGCGTCTTCGTCGCGCCCGCCACCGCCAGCGCCGCCGTCCCGTTGCACAAAGGCCAGTGCGCGCCACATCCGTCGCCCGACCCCGACGCCCGCACGTATGCGCCCCACAGGATGACCGCCAGCGTCAGCGCGGTCACGAACCACGCGAAGCGCGCGAACGCCCGCGACCCGCCTGTCTGATATTGCCTATCGCCTGCTTCCATAATTGAAGGATGAGAGCGCAATGATTATCCCGCTCGTGCGAAGGGGAAAGCAAACAGCAGACGCGAACAAATGCTTCTGTAGGGGCAAGGACAAGCCCTGCCCCTACAGGTTAGCGAGGCTTCTGAATTTCATTCGACGGCCCTGCGCCACGCGGCGGACTCGCCCTCGCGCCGGATGAGCGCGCTGACTTCGGCGTAGGCCGCGGCGTAGAGTGCGCGCATCCGCTGCGGCGAGCCGGGGTTCTCAAGCTCGCGTTCGAGTTCGTCCACGGAGATTTTTTCTCGCGGCGCTGTGCGCGCGAGCTGCGGCCCTTCGCCCGCGACCAGAATCGCGAGGCCCTCTTCGAGCCAGAGCGGCGCGCGCCCGTGACCTGTCGCGTCGAGCGCGGCGTGGACGAACTCGTGGCGCAGCGTCGTCGCGAAAATGCCTCGACGCTTGAGCACTTCGAGCGGCTGCAACTCGATGCGACGCCCCGCGGTCGCCGCCGCGACCCACGCGGGCTTGCCCGTCGCGCCGACGAAATCGCCCGTCGTTTCGTAGATGAAGACCTCCGCGACGGGAATCCCGGCGCCGACCGACGCGCCCTCAAGTCGGCGCGACACGTCGGCGCGCGCGGCTTCCAGCACGCGGAGCGCCGCCTCGACATCGCCGCGCGCCGCGCGCGCCGGGTAGCTCACGCGGAAGTGTTCGCTCGAAAGCGACATTCGATTGCGGAATGCGGATTGCGGATTGCGGATTGGTACTAGGGCGTTTGCCGACTCTGGCGGAGTGATTGCCGACGGCGAGTTGTAACCAGTCGTTCGATAACTCGCCGTCACGAAGAATGCCGCTTGTGAAGACGCGGTTTGGAAGACTGATGTTCTGAAGGCGGCGCGCTCGGCTTGATCGTCAGCGCTCGAAGTTTCGGAAACGTCCTTCGACGGTGACGAGGGCAGAGGTTGAGAAGCTCCGCTCTCATCATTCCGCAATCCGAAATCCGCATTCCGCAATTGAGAGGAATCCGCATTCCGCAATCCCGCTCCGACGCTCGTTCCGGGGAAATACTGTTTGAGTATTTCGCGGTAGGACGAGCCGCGCGAGGCCATGACGTGCGCGCCGGCCTGGCAGAGTCCGAGGCCGTGGCCGAAGCCCGTGCCGCGGAAGACGAAGGCCGAGCCGGCGCGCGACACGTCGAAGCGCGAACTCTTCAAAACATTCCAGCCGAGCGTCCGCCCGACGATGATCTTGAAGTCCCAGCCGCGCAAAAGTCTTCGGCGCTCGCCCGCGAGTTCCACGAGTTCCGCGCGGCCCGTCTCGTCGCGCCGCACGACGCGCACCGAGTCGAGACGAGAGCCGACATCGCTCCGCTCGTCGGCGCGCATCGCACGGACGAGTTGCTGTGCGGGGATCACGTCCGTCCACGTGTCGCCCGCGCCCGCGCAGAAGTCGTCGCGCACGCCGCGCAGATACGACGGCGCATCGCGCACGCCCCAGAGCTTCGAGATGTCCGCGGTGCGACCGCCGCACGAGGCGCTGAAGTAAGTTTCGGCGACGCCGCCCCGTGAGTCGCGCAAGGTCTCGCCCGAAGTCTCCGCGACCGCGCGGCGGACGAGTTCGTAAAATTCTGGCCGCGCGCTCTCGTCGCCGACGGGCACGAAGCGCTGGCAGTGCGTCGTGTCGCAGAAGTCGTAGTGGTCGCGCGCGTGGCGGTTGAGATTTTTGAGCGCGTAGGTTCTGACGACGACCGCGAGCGCCTTCAACGCCTCCGGCTCGGTCTCGACGCTCCCCTCGGCGGCGAGCACGCCGAAGACGTAATCGTCGAGTGGCAGAGTCAGCGTCCTGTCCTCGTGCGAGAGACGCACGCGCACGGTCACGCCGTTTTCGTCGGTCGAGTTCGACGCGCGCGCCCTGCTTGAGTCGGCGTCGGTGTCTCCTTCGACGGCGTTGTTATCTCCTTCGGACGAGTTCGCGTCTGCGTTCGTCGAGTTGCGTGCGAGCGCGCGCGCGTAGGTCTCGAAGACGGGTCGTGCAAGACTCGCCGCTTCGGCCCCGCGCGAGCGTTTGAGGAAGACGAGGACGGCGAGGCGCACGCGCTCCGGCGGCGCTTCGTCCGCGGCGGTTCGACCGGAAGAATTTTTGTCGTCTGAATTTTTGTCCGCCGCGAAGCCGACGAACCAGCCCTGCGAGCGCCAGCCGTCCTGCGGCGTCGAGGTGCCGGTCTTGCCGAAGACGTAAACGCCTTCGAGCGTCGCGAGTCCGGCGCGCGCCGCCGTGCCGTAGGCGACCGCGCCGCGCATCCCCGCGAGCAGCATCGCGCGCTGCTTCGGCTCTACCTCGACGGTCGAACGAAGGCGCGGCGTGAATCCTTCCGCGTCCGCGCGTTCGGGGACGAGGAGGCGACCGCCGTTGAAGAGCGCGGCGTAGGCGGTCGCGAGTTGTGCGGGCGTGACGCGTATCTCCTCGCTCTCGCCGAGCATTTCGGGGACGCCCGGCGTCTCGCGCGGGAGTTGCCCCGCGGACTCGCGCTCGTCGCCGCCGCGCGTGCGCGCGCCGAAGCCGAACTCGCGAAGCGTCCGCGCGTATGTTTCGCCGTCGAGCGCCTCAGCCGTGTGCGCGAAAAAGTAGTTGCAGGAGTTGGCGAGCGCCTGCGTGGGGCCGAAGGCGGATTTGTAACGCGGGTGCGAGCAGGCGATCTTGAAGCCTTCGCGCTCGTAGCGACCGCGGCAGAAGACGCGCGTCTCTTCGTCGAGCGTGCCGGCGCGCAGTGCCGTCAGCATCGTGAAGGGCTTGACGGAAGAGCCGGGCGGAGTCGCCTCCTCGAAAGCCTCGCGCGCGTTCGCGACGGCGCGCACGCGGCCCGTCTGCGCGTCGAGGACGAGTATTGTGCCCTCGCGCCCGCCGAGCGCAGATTGCGCCGCGCGCTGCAACTCCGCGTCAACCTCCGCCTCGGTCATGCGCGAAGGTGCGCGCACGCGATCTTTCAACGCGCCCGGTATTGACCACGACAGAAAGACGAGCGCGCACACGCACGCGTGCGCCAGCCCGTGCGCCCGCAGGCGGGAAGGCAAAAGTAAAAAGGCAAAAGGCAAAAGAAGGAAGGCGCGGCCTATCTCACCTGCGCGCGAGTGACAAGCGCCGCGCCCGCCGTTCTTTGTCTGCACTTTTGCCTTTTGCCTTTTTACTTTTGCCTTAATCACGCCGCGGCGTCGTGCGTCTCCGCTTCGTGAGTCTCGGAGTCGGAGACGACCGAGGCGGTCGGCGGAGTCGTGCTCTCGGCGGGGAGCGGCGCGGCGACCGTGACGGTCTCAGGCGGCGGTGTGGCGCGGGCGAGCGCGCCGAGCGTGATCGTCCAGCCCAGGAGCGTGAAGAGGAACGCGAGCGCGAGCCGCAAGTCGAAGAGTGAGAATTCGACCCAGCCGCCGTTCGAGACGAGCGTGCGCGTGTAGAGGATGAAGTAGGGCATCAGCCCGAAGAGGAAGAGGCCGACAAGGTAGATGAAGAATGGCCGCGGCGTGAACGCCCGGCCCACGACGCGGTGAATCTTTTTGAGCGTGAACACAAGGCCGTCGCGCGCCGTCGAGAGCCAGAGGTGCGCGGCGATGGCCGGAAGGATGATGCCGAGCAGCAGCAGCCAGAGCGACGAGACGAGCGCGTCCTGCCAGTGCAGAGGCTCAGGCTTCGGCGCGAGCGTCGAGGCGACGACGTGCGGCGCTTCCTCGACCTTCGGCAGGTGCGCTTGCAGCTTGCCGAGAAGGTAGATGATGCCGACGGCGAGCGCGATGAGCGGGATGCCGAGCAGCAGGACTTTCAGAAAGTCGCGGAGCGTCCGGCGCAGGAGCGCGGCGATGCCAGTGTCGGGCTGCGCGAAGTTCGCGACCGCCGATTGCAGCAGGAAGAAGAGGACGGGCGCGGCCACGGCGGTCAGTGCCGAAACGATTAGCTGCCACGCCGTCGCCTGCCCCGTCGCGAAGAAGACGTACACGCACACGAGCGTCGCGAGGTAGAGCGCGCACAGGAGCAGAAGCCCCAAGGGATTTTTGAAGAGTCCGCGCGCCGAATTGCCGATGTCCTTGAGAGAATCTTTAATCATCTCTGGCTTTCCTTTTGAACTCGTCAACCTGTTGCCGGGAGCGCGGGCAAGATGCCCGCGCTCCCGGCTTGTAGTCATCACTTATCAAGTATGGTCAACCCCGTGCTGGCAGAGTTCGCGCGCACGTCAGGCTCGTACATGCGTTCGACGCGCGCGGGCGCGACGCGGAACTGCCCCGGCACCTGGACGCGCATGGCGTACTGGAACTGCGCCTTGCCGTCGAAGTAGTCGAGGAAGAGCACCGTGCGGTTGTCGCGGAACTCGCGCGAGCTGTACCAGTCGCTCCAGTCCTTGTCGTCGTGGTTGAGGTCAATGCCGCTGACCTCCTCGACCTGCTCGCAGCCCGCGGGTATCGGGTCTTCGATCATCATGTACTGCGCCTTCTCGCCTTCGAGCCTGAGGCGCGAGACGATGATGTCGCCCGAATGGATGTCGCCCGTTAAAGGTTCAACCTGCCAGCCCATCGTGCCGTCGTCCTTCTCGACGACCTTCAGGCGCATGTACTCGCGGTGGAGTTTGAGTTGCGGCACGCCCTGCTCCGGCGTCTGCTCGTCGTTCGTGTAGTGCGTGAGCGTCGTCGCGAGATAGAGCACGCCGTGGCCGTGCTTGACGATGTGCACGTCGTTCGACGCGCCGACATCCGCGCCCTTGCGCTCGAACTTGAAGGTTTGCGCGGACGAAGCGTCGGCGGCAGTCACCTGCTTCTGCAAGACCTGCTCGCCGTTGACATAGACTTCGAGCGAGTAGTCGGCGTCGAGTTCGTGGCTGACCTTCAAGTAGTCAATCAGCGCGAAGATGGCGAAGGCGGTTTCGCGCGTCGAGAGCCAGTAGTAGCCGAAGCGTCGGTGCGAGACGAGGAAGCGCGCCGCGCGCGGCAGCACTTCGCTCTGCGGCGAGATGCGCGCGAGCGCCTTGACCGAGAGCGCCGTCGCTTCGACGCCGTCCCAGAAGCTCTCGGCGCTGCCGCCGCCCTTCGCCGCGTGCTCGATCTCTGACGCGACCTGCGGCGCGCGCTTGTCGCCGCGCTCGTGCAGCGCGAGCGCGAGCAACGCCCGACCGTAGTCGCCGAGCTGTGCGCGGTTGTTGAAGAGGGCGTTCGCGTACTTCATGTCGGTCTCGCCCGCCTCGGCGAGCGCGTATGCGGCGTATGCGCGCGCGTCGGCGCTCAACTCGCCCCTGCCGTCGCTGCCTGCGTCGAGCATCTTCTTGAGCGCGTCGCGACCCTTCGCGAGGCGGTCGGCGTCAACGTCGTAGCCGGCCTTCTGCGCCTGCACGAAGCCGTCAACGACGTAAGCCGTCATCCACGCCTCGGTCTGGTCGTCCTTCCACCAGCCCCAGCCGCCGTCGTCGTGTTGATACGCGTAGAGGCGGCGCAGACCCTTGCGCGTCTTCTTGCCAATGTCGTTCGTGTCCCTGATCGTCGCCGTCTTCACGCTCTGCAAAGCCTGCGTGACGATGACGTTCGGCAGGAACGAGGACATGGTCTGCTCGGTGCAGCCGTAGGGGTAACTCGTCAGGTAGTCGAGCGCGCCGAAGAGCGTGCCCGCGATTGAGGGCGAAGCCTCGACGCGCAGCACGCGCGAGTTCGGATCGGCGTTCGCCGGAAGCGTCAGTGTCACGTCCTTGTCCGCGTCGTCGTCCGAGAAGACGAACGAGTCGGCGCGCGTATTCTTCAGCCCGCGCGGGACGATTGGGATTCCGGTTTCGAGCGCGTCGGACTCGGTGTCGGTGAGCGCCTGCGCGACGATCTTCAGGTCGCCGGTCGCGGGCGCGCTCACGCGCCAGTTGACGCGGAACTCGCCCTGACTCGGAATCGTGACCGTCTGCTGCGCCGGGTCGAGCAGTTGCGCGCCCGCCACGTCAATCTTGATCTTCGTCACCTTGTCGGCCTTGAGATAGTTGTGAACTATCCCCGACAAGATCACCGTGTCGCCCGCCGTCAGGAAGCGAGGCGTGGCGACGCGGATAATGACATCCTTGCGCTCGACGACCTTCGAGACGGCGACGCCGACCTTCGTGTCCGCCGTGATCGCGCGGGCGGTCGCGCGCCACGTCGTCAGGTTGTCGGGGAGTTGGAAGTTGACCGTGGCCTTGCCGTCCGGGCCGGTGACGAGCGCGGGCTGCCAGAAGGCCGTGTCCTTGAAAATCTTTCGCACCTGCGGCGTGACCGTGTTGTCGTTCTTGAAGTCGGCGAGTTGACGCGGGCGCTTGTTCGCGGCGAGGTCAATCTTCTTCGTCCCGGCGTAGCCGTCGAAGTTGTAGTTGACGGAAAACGTCGTCTGCACCGAGCTGCCGCGTTGACCGTAGAACTCGCGGCGGATGTCGCCGACCGTTTCGGGCGAGATGCTGTAAATGGACTCGTCAACGACGCCGAGCGAGACTTCCGCGTTCGCCGCGGGCGAGCCGTCGCTGTTGCGCGCGAGCACGGTGTACGAGACGGGTTCGCGCGGCTTGAACTCTTTTTTGTTCGGGATGATCTGAAGGCTCAAGAGCCTGTCGCGCGCGGGCACGACGAGCGTCACGTCCTGCGTGTACATCTCGCCGCCGCGCACATACGTGACGTTGACCGAGACGTTCGGCGCGAAGCGAGGCTCGATCGGAATCTTGATGCTCGCCTGTCGGCCCGGCACGTCCATCTCGCGCACGGCGAGGACGGTGTCGAGTTCGGTCGTCACGAGCAGGTGCGCGTTCTCCTTCGGCAGCAGCGCCATGATCGTCGCCGTGTCGCCGGGCTTGTAGGACTTCTTGTCGGTGACGAGCTTGATCTGGCCTTCGCCCTCGTATGAAACGTCCTCGAAGCGCCCGGTGCTGTCCGAGACCCAGAGGTCGCCCGCGTCCATGATGACGGGCTTGCCGTTCTCGTCAATCGTCGTCTTGATCTGAATGTCGCCGGGCTGCGGGACGGCGTAGTCGGTCTGCGCCTCGCCCTGCTGGTTCGTCTGGACGTTGACGGACGAAAGCTCGCGCTCCTTGGGTTCGTAGTCCGGGTACTCGTAGCCGTCCTCGGTCTTCTTGATGACCTTCTGCCAGCGTCGCTCGAAGAAGGTGAGCTTGACGTTGGTCTGCACGGGGCGGCCTTCGCGGTCGTTGGCCTTGATGTTGATCTTCGCGGTGTCGCCGGTGCTGTAAACGTACTTGTCGGGGTAGGCGTAGGCGACCGTGTTGCTGCGGACGCCGGTGAAGCTCGCGCTGTCCGACATCGTGCGGCGCGAGGCGTCGGTGACTTCGGCTTCGAGACGGTAGGTGTAGTCCCAATCGTCTTTCGGGTCGGCCTGCGGCACGGTCATGTCGAGGTCGAGCCGGCCCTGTTCGTTGAGCTTGCCGTCGCCTTCCGAGACCATCTCGTCGCCGTAGCTGCCCGACTCGCCGCCGCTCTCGTCGGCGGTCGGGTCTGCGCCGAACTCGTCTTCGTCCACGTCTTCGCTCTTCTGCCACCAGCCGTAGTAGCGCGAGCGGTAGATGTAATACTTCACGGAGGCGTGCGTGACGGGCGAGCCGAAGAAGTAGCTGGCCGAGACGGTGAAGTGCGCGTGTTCGCCCGCGTGGACGAATGCTTGCGCGGTCGTGACCTTCACCTTGTATTCCGGCTTCTTGTACTCCTCGACCGTGAACGAGCCTGTCGCCGACTCGTCGCCGACCGAGGCGTTGATGGTGTAGTTGCCGACCTCGGACTCTTCCGGCAAATCAAAATCAGCGCTGAACGTGCCGCGGGTCGAGAGCGGCAAGTCCTGCCCGAAGACCTGCTCGCCCTGCTCGTCCGTGACGGAGACCGAGACGGTCTTGCCCGCCGGGATTTTATATCCTGCGTCGGTGCGCGTGCGGAGGATGCCTTTGAAATAGACGTGCTGTTCGGGGCGATAGACGGGGCGGTCGGTGTAGATGTAGCTCGTCAGGTCGGACGGGCCGCCCCCTTCGTCGCCCTCGCCGCTGTTGCCGCCGAAGTAGTAAGACTCAAGGTCGGAGATGGCGAAGTTGTCGCCCAGCGTGGACATGACGAGATAAGAGTCTGTCGTCTGGTCTGCGCCCGCGCCTTCGGCCTCCGTGTCGGCGTCGCCTTCTTCCGCCGCTTCGTCGGCGTCCTTCGCGGCGGGCTTCTTCTTCGTCTTGTCTTCGACCTGTAATTTTAGAAGTCCCTGTTTATCCGTCGTGCCTTTCGTCACGTCGTTCTTCTTGCGGATGACCTGAACCTGCACGCCCTCGCGCGGCTGGCCCGTGTTGCGCTCGACGGCATAGACGAGCATCGAGCCGTCCTTCGATGTCTTCTCGACGGTCGCGAGGTCTGAGACGATGACGATGCCGAAGCAGCGCAGGTCGCCGTTGACCACTTCGACGAGATAGACGCCGGGCTGCTTCCTGACTGCATCGCTCAAAGTAATCATGCGACGGTCGTACTTGTCTTCGAGCGGCGGAAGCTTTTCGCGCCAACTGCTGACCATCTGGTCGGGATTCAGAAGCGGCACGCGCGCGTAGTCGGCCACGTTCAGCGGCGTGCGGTAGCTCGTGTCGTCCTCTTCGGGGCGGAACTTCTGGTTGAAGCCCTTGCGCGACTGGTTCTGAAGCTGCGCGCGGACGTAAGACTTGATGATGCCGTAACCCCAACTCTTGAACTGGCGGAGGCGTTCGAGGAACGTCGGCGGGTGCTTGGTCTGCTCGCCGACCTGCTCCTCTTCGTCCTCGCCGACCTGGTGCGGGTTGTCGAGCTGGCGGAAGAACTTGACGGGGTCTTTGACCTTGTACACGCGGAAGTCGAGCGAGTCCACGCCGCGGTAGTTGACCCAGACGCGCGGCCTGTCGGTCGTCCCGTAGGTGCGATTGGTGTGGAGCGAGAAGAAGGGCTTGGCGTGCGGGTCGGGCGGCTCCGGCGTCCGCTCCGGGCTGGTCGTTGACTCCGGCGCGGTGCGCGCCTCGAAGCTGTAGCGGGCCTTCACCCGCAGCACGACGAAGCCGACGACGACGAGCGCGGCGGCGAGGTAGATGACGACGGAAGTCAGAAGTGTGCGACGGGACATAAGTCCTCCGGGAATTCAGAAGTCAGGAGACAGAAGTCAGAATGGAGAGGCGGAGACCTCTTTTCTTCTGACTCCTGACTTCTGTCTTCCGACTCCTTGTCTTCATTCCAAAATCTTCAACCGATAGAATCCGAGAAAATTTCTGTTGGCCGCGACGGGACGCCAGCGCGGGTCTGGGTGTCGGTCGAGCACCGCGAGCCGAACCTTTCGGACTTCGCCCGCGTCGGTCGGCGACGAACCCGTGTGATAGACGACCCAGTCGGACGCGCCCTCGGAGTCGGTGCGCGCGCGGCCAAGGAAGATCATCACGTGGTACGGGTATTTCTGCACCCACGGCTGGTGAAAAAAGAGCAGGTCGCCGGGGCGGGCCTGCGCGCGGTCGCGGCTGACGAAGGTCGCGTTGAACTCCTTGAGCGTGCGCGCGTCGGCGAACTCCGAGAAGGTTCCGTCCGAGAGGTTCGACTTGTCGAATGATCCGGCGGCGGTGCGGAAGAGTTTTTCGCCGACGGGGCTTCGCTCCAAATTGTACGCGCGAACGTCGGGCGCGATGGCGTCGTAAGCCTCGCCCATCCTGAGAAGCCACGCGCGGTCGTGCGCGCGCAAAGCCTCGCGCCACGCGAAGCGCACGAGTCCGGCGCAGTCGCGCTGGTCTTCGCTCCACTCCCTGCTCGGCTCGTAGAACTGCTCTTCGGCGATGGCGGTGAACCACTGCCTGAAATTCTCGCGGTCGCCGAAGGTGTGAAGCTCCTCGGCGTCGGGGATGCCGTCGGAGTCCGAGTCGTCCCAGCGCGACTCGGCGACGATTGGCGCGCGCGTTTCGGTCGCGGCGGCGGCGCGCGTTTCGACCAGAGCGGCGGTGCGCGTCGGGCGTTGGCAGGCTGCGAAGAAGGAGAGTGCGACGACGCAGGCAAGGCCGGGGAGTAGAAGCAAAGGGGGTCGCATCTTTTCGACGGAACTTTAAGCCGGAACAGCGGCGCGCATAAACTATCACGACCGCGGGCAAATGTCTCGCCCTTTTTCCGGCACCGGCTCAGTCTGCCATCCGCCAACCGGCGCGAGACCGAGCCGTCACCTTTCCGCCGCGCATTCTCTACTTCATCAACACCCGGCGCGAGACGGGCGCGAACAGTCGCGCCCCGTGTTGACTTGCGTCGTCGCCGCGCGAGTTCCGCACGAGGGCGGTGTGGATAACCACACTGGAAATGATGAATGAGGAATGATGAGTGATGAATGAAAAGACAGGCTCTTCATTCATCACTCCGCATTCCGCAGTCATCATTTAGCTTGCTTTTCCCGCCGCGTTGCCGCTATCTTGCAAGGTAAAAATAGAACAACGAGCAAGGAGGTGCGGCTGGACTGATGGCCGAGACGGGCAAGCTCAGCGACGACCCGCTGTGGTTCAAGGACGCGGTCTTCTACGAGGTTTACGTGCGCGGGTTCTACGACTCGAGCGGCGACGGCGTGGGCGACTTCCGCGGGCTGACCGAGAAGCTCGACTACCTCCAGTGGCTCGGCGTTGACTGCCTCTGGCTCCTGCCGATGTACGCCTCGCCTTTGCGCGACGGCGGCTACGACATCGCCGACTACTACTCGATCCTCCCCGAATACGGCACGCTCGAAGACTTCAAACAGTTCCTCGACGCCGCGCACGCGCGCGGCATACGCGTCATCACAGACCTCGTCGTCAACCACACCTCGGACGCACACCCCTGGTTCAAGGAGGCGAGCGCAAGTCCTGATTCACCGAAGCGCGACTGGTACGTCTGGAGCGACACGCCCGAAAGATACAAGGACGCGCGCGTCATCTTCACCGACACGGAGAAGTCGAACTGGACTTGGTGCGAGTCGGCGCAAGGCTTCTACTGGCACCGCTTTTTCAGCCACCAGCCCGACCTGAACTACGACAACCCGGAAGTGCAGAAGGCGATGCTCGAAGTCGTGGACTTCTGGCTCGACTTCGGCGTTGACGGCTTCCGCGCCGACGCCGTGCCGTACCTCTACGAGCGCGAGGGGACGAACTGCGAGAACCTCCCCGAAACGCACGGCTTCCTGAAAAAGCTTCGCGCGCACGTCGAGCGCCGCCACCCGACGGCGCTCCTGCTCGCCGAGGCGAACCAGTGGCCGGAGGACGTTGTCGAATACTTCGGCGAAGGCGACGAGTTCCACATGGGCTACCACTTCCCGATCATGCCGCGCCTCTTCATGGCACTCCGCCAGGAAGACCGCAAGCCCATCGTCGAGATACTTCAGCGCACGCCCGACATCCCGTCGAACTGCCAGTGGGGGATGTTCCTCCGCAACCACGACGAGCTGACGCTTGAGATGGTGACGGACGAGGAGCGCGACTATCTCTATAACGAGTACGCGAAAGACCGGCGGATGCGTTTGAACGTCGGCATCCGGCGCCGCCTCGCGCCGCTCCTCGACAACAGCCGCCGCCGCAT
Organism: Pyrinomonadaceae bacterium; assembly: GCA_035652995.1. Lineage (GTDB taxonomy): Bacteria > Acidobacteriota > Blastocatellia > Pyrinomonadales > Pyrinomonadaceae > QHXN01. The sequence continues at coordinate 12,551 of DASRCS010000211.1, read as the reverse complement.
AGAGCTTCTCCACGCCTTGCTCTTCTCTTTGCCGGGAAGTCCCTTCATCTACTACGGCGACGAGATCGGCATGGGCGACAACATCTACCTCGGCGACCGCGACGGAGTGCGCACGCCGATGCAGTGGTCGCCCGACCGCAACGCAGGATTTTCAAAGGCCGACTTCGAGAAGCTCTACTTCCCCGCGATCAACAACCCGGTTTATGGCTTCCAGTCGGTCAACGTCGAGTCGCAGACGCGCTACGACACTTCGCTTCTGAACTGGATGCGGCAGATGATTCTGCTTCGGAAGCAGCACCACGTCTTCGGTCGCGGCACGGTGCGCTTCGTCACGCCGGAGAACCGCAAAATCTTCGCCTTCGTCCGCGAGCACGACGGCGAAACGGTGCTGTGCGTCTTCAACCTCTCGCAGTTCGCGCAGCCCGTCGAACTCGACCTCTCGGAGTTCGAGGGCCGCGCGCTCGTCGAGATGCTCGGCAAGACGCGCTTCCCCCTGATAACGGCAAACCCCTACCAGCTCGCGCTCTCGCCGTGGGGCTTCTACTGGTTCAGGATCGAAGAGAAGAGCGCGTGAAGCGGTCGGTCGGAGACAGCGGTTGAAAGCTCGGAGGTCGCCATGAAGAAGTTGACGCTGATAGCCCTGACCGTCGTCGCGCTCGCCTTCGCCCTGACGCTCTCGGCCTTTTCAAAACAGGGCGACAAAGAAGCGCAGAGACAAGAGGCGCGGAATCATACTGAATGGGTCGCCAGGAGTTTGAAAGAGATGCAGGCCGTCAAGGTCGGGATGACGCGCGCCGACCTGCTCAAAGTGTTCGAGGAGGAAGGCGGCATCTCGACGCGCACGCAGCAGACATACGTCTATCGCGAGTGCCCTTACTTCAAAGTTGATGTCAGGTTCGAGCCGGTTGGAGAGCTTCACGGAAAAGAATTCGTATCCTCCGGCGATAAGATCGTTAACATATCGAGACCTTATCTTGCCTGGAGTGTTGCAGACTGAATCTCGACGGACCAGAACACAAAGGAGAAAAGAATGCTGAAGGCTCTGGGGAGCGGACTGGTGGGCGCGTTCGCGCTCACGCTGATTCACGAGACGGCGCGGCGATTCGTTGACGACGCGCCGCGGATGGACGTTGTCGGGATGCGCGCGCTGGCGAAGACGATGCGCGCCGTTGATGTCGAGCCGCCCGTCCCGCTGCACGAGGCCGCGCTCGTCGGCGACATCGTCTCGAACTCGCTCTACTACAGCCTCGTCGGCGCAGGCTCCGCGCGCGACGCCGTCCGCAACGGCGCGCTGCTCGGACTCGCCGCGGGCTTGGGCGCAGTCATCCTCCCCGAACGCCTCGGCCTGGGCCGCCAGCCGACCGAAGACGCGCCGCAGACCCAACTGATGACCGTCGCCTGGTACACCCTCGGCGGCCTCGCCGCGGGCGCTGCCTACGCCGCGATTGCCGACGACGAATGACGCCGCGCACGCCGCTTCACTTCAACTTTCGTCAGCGTGATTCGAGTCGGAAGTCGAGCACAATCGGGTCGTGGTCGGAAAGGACTTTGCCGTCGCGCCCGCGAATGTCGCCGACGACGCGCGGCGGCTCCTGCGCGTCGGGTTCGACGCCGCGCCCGGCGAACCAGTCGAGCTTGAGCGAGCAGCGTCCGCCGTGGTCGCGGAGCGCCCAGTTGATCCACCAGAAGCACCAGCCCGGAACCCACTCGCCCATGTTCGTGTTCGCCGCGAGGTCTTTCACGTCGTAGTGGAGCGTGCCCGCGCCCGGCTCGTTCAGCTCGCGGTACGCGAAGCCGCGCCGCTCAAGCTCTCGGAACAGCCCGCGCTCGAACCAGCGGTCGGGCTTCAGGTAGTGGTTCTCGATGACGTGGCCGACGCCCATCAGCACGCGGCGCGCGAAGCCGGCGACGGAGTACGCGGCGCGGCTCGAATTATAGGTCGAGGTGTTCCAGTCGCCGCCGATGAGGACGGGCAAGCGCGGCTCAAGTCCCTCGATGAAATCCAAGACGACTCGCATCTGACTTTGACGATGACGCTGGCTCGAATGCGCGTCGAGGTGGAGGCTCACGGCCCGAAGCGCGCCCGACGAGTGTTCGATATCGCAGACGACGGCGCGCTGACTCCCCAGACGTTTCTCGCGCCCGCTCATCTTGTCCTTGCCGTTCGGCAGCGCGACCGACCACGCGCGACGGATAGGCCAGCGCGAAAGCACCGCGTTGCCGTGCAGCGCCTCGGCGTTCTCGCCCGCGGCTGCGCTCTCAAGCCCGCTCCCCTTGCTCAGATTCACGTAGCACGGCGCGAAGGCGTAAGCCATCCCAAGCTCCCGCGCAAGTTCCCGCGCGACGTGCCGGTTGCCCGAACGCGCCATGCCGTAATCAAGCTCGGTCAACAGAAGCACGTCGCTTCCGCTCATCAACTCGTGCCCGCGCAGCACCCGCGCGATCTCATCAAGGTGAGAGCCGCGCTCGATATTCCAAGCGGTCGCGCGAACAGTTCCCGACGCACGCGCGTCGGACGAATCGCGCTCGTCGTCGTTGTCCGCCGTGAAGTCTCCGCGCTCGACGCCGTTCAACACGCGCTCGACTTCGGCGCGAAGCCGAGCGTAGAGCGGCGAGCGTTCGAGCGCCCGCGTCGAGTCGAAGTGCGCGAGTTCGGCGAAGTGCGGCTTGAGTCCGTGTTCGAGCGGCGACGGCGCTGAAAGTTTCTGACGGGCGAGAGTGTTCATCTGAAGCGGCGAGAATGTTACAGTCTCACGTCGCCTTATTTCAACTCTGCCTGCTTTCGCATTGAGGCAAACCACAGACACACGGCATGGACGAAACACGCGAACGAGCAACAAAGGTCGAAGGCCGTAAGGCCGACACGCGCACCGAGGCAATCGCGGGGCTGACGACCTTCTTCACGATGGCCTACGTCGTCGTCGTCAACCCTTCGATACTCTCGACCGAAGGGACGGGGATGTCGTTCGCGGGCGTGCTGACGGCGACGGTGCTGGTCTGCTTCGTGATGACGCTCTTGATGGGCGTCTATGCGAAGCTGCCGTTCGCGGTCGCGCCGGGGATGGGCATCAACGCCTTCTTCACCTTCACGATCATCCTCGGACAGCGCGTGCCGTGGCAGGCGGCGCTCGGCATCATCTTCTGGGCGGGCGTGCTCTTCCTCGCCGTGTCTCTGACGCCGGTGCGCGAGCGAATCGCGCAGGCCATACCGCGCCACCTGCGGACGGCGACCGCCGCGGGCATCGGCATCTTTCTCACTTTCATCGGCCTGAAGAACGCCGGCGTCGTGGCCGCAGACCCGGCGACGCTCGTGCGGCTCGGCGCGCTGGGGTGGCCGGCGCTTTTGATGATTCTCGGCCTCGCCGTCACGGTTCTGTTGATGAAGTTGAAAAGCCCGTTCGCCTATCTCGCCGGCATCTTCGCCGTGACGATGGTCGCGTGGGCCGCGGGACTCGTCAAAGCGCCGCCGAGCCTTTTCAGCGCGCCCGACTTCCGCAGCGTCTTCCTCAAGCTCGACCCCCTAGCCGCGCTCAAGCTTTCGCTGCTGCCTTCGATAGTTGCCGTTCTGTTCACAGACCTCTTCGACTCGATCTCGACCTTCATCGGCGTGTCGCAGGCGGCGGGGATGTTAGACGAGCACGGCAATCCTCGGCGCTTGCGCGAGGGGCTGATCGTTGACGCGTGGGCGACGCTGGGCGCGGGGCTGGCGGGAACTTCTTCGGGGACGGCCTACATCGAGTCGGTCGCCGGCATCAACACGGGCGGGCGCACGGGGCTGACTTCGGTCGTGACGGCTCTCTGCTTTCTGCCGTGCCTGTTCATCGCGCCGCTCGCAGGGATGGTTCCGGTTTACGCGACCGCAGGTGTGCTGATTCTCGTCGGCGCGTTCATGTTCAGCAGCGTCGCGGCGATTGACTTCTCTCGTATCGAAGACGCGCTGCCCGCGTTCCTCACCGTCATCCTCATCCCGCTCACCTTCTCGATCACGCAGGGCATCCTCTGGGGTTTCATCTCGCACGCCGGACTCTACCTGATCGCCGGTCGCGGTCGCGAAGTTCGCCCGGTCATGTACGCGCTCGCCGTGATCGCGGTCGGCCTGCTCGTCATCGGTCGCTTCGCTTGAGCTACTTCACCTCGGCCTCTTCAACTTCTGGCCCGACTCTTCAACGCCACTTCTTCATCTTCTGGAAGCGGCGCTTGACCATGTCGCGGCGCAGCGGCGAGAGGCGGTCAATGAAGAGCGTGCCGTCGCAGTGGTCGGTCTCGTGCAGGAAACAGCGCGCGGCCAAACCCTCGGCTTCCTGCTCGAAGACACGCCCGCGAACGTCCTGCGCCCGCAGACGCACGCGCGCCGCGCGGTTCAGAGGCGCGTGAATCTTGCCGACCGAGAGACAGCCCTCCTCGCCCTCCTGCTCGCCCTCGGCTGAAACTATCTCAGGGTTCGCGGCGACGAGCTTCAGCCCCTCGCAGTCCATCACGAAGAGACGCAGGGAGAGTCCGACCTGCGGCGCGGCGAGTCCGACGCCCTCCGCCGCGTACATCGTCTCGAACATGTCGGAGACGAGCCGCTCCAACTCCGCGTCGAACTTCTCGACGGGCGTGCCCACCTGCTTCAAAACTTTTTCGGGGAACTCCGTGATCTCAAGAATCGCCATGCCGAGAGTTTATAAGGCAAAAGTGAAAAGGCAAAAGGCGAAGGTGCGGACGAAGAACTTTATTACTTTCGCCCTTCGGCTGTCTTCACTTTTGCCCTTTGCCTTTTTACTTTTGCCTTACTTCGTCAGGAAACTCCTGAGGAACTCGACCGCCGCGGGGTCGTTGGTGCGACCGAGGAGGACGAATGCCTGCCTGCGGACTTCGGGCTTGGGGTGCGTGCGCGCGACGTTGATGAGGAGCGGGACCGATTCGGACGCGGGGCGGCGCGCGATTGCGGCGAGCGCCTGCTTCTGGATTTCGGTGTCGGCGTCCGTCGCGGTCGCGGTCTCTTTGAGCGTGCCGAGCGCCTGCTCGCCCGCCATCTCGCCGAGGCGCGCGACGGCCTGCTTGCGAAGCTCGTTGTCGGAGTCCTGCGTCGCGACCTTGATGACGAAGGCCGTGGCCGACGCGCGGTCGTTGTTGCGCGCGACCGAGGCGAGCGCCGCGCGGCGGAGTTCGCGGTTGGCGAGCGACGTGTAGAGCGTTTGCAGGAACTGAAGCGCCTGCGCGTCGCGGCTGCGACCGTAGGCCGAGATCGCCGCGCGCCGGACTTGCAAAGACTCGCGCTCGTCGCGCGCGAGCTGCGCGAGGTACTGGCGCGTCGCGTCCGCGACCGGCGGCTCGCCCAGGTCGCGGACGGCTCGCGCGCGGACGCCCTCGAACGCCGAGGCTTGCGCGACGTGTTGGAGGACTTCGGCCACACGGCGGTCGTCGTGGAGCGCAATCGCCTGCACGGCCTCGGCGGCGAGGTCTTCGGTCTTCGCCCCTTCGGCGACCGCGCGCAGGAAGTTCAAACTCTCCTCGTTGCCGGCACGACCGAGCCAATAGACGGGGTAGCCCGCGTACTCGTGCCGGCGCGCGAGGTTGAAGATGTCAACGCGCTCGACCTGCCCGGCGGAGTCGCGCAGAGCGAAGACGCCGAGGCTGCGCGTCTCGATGCCGGGGTAGCCGGCAAAGAAACCGGAGTCGGACACGTCCCACGTCCCTTGAATCGTGAAGTGGCCGTCGTCGCTCACGAAGTCAACGTCAACGGCGACGCCGGGCCGCACGTCGAACGAGTAGGCAGTCCAGAAGCGCGCTTGGCGCGCAGCCGAAGCCTGCGAAGTGGCCGATTCCTGCCTGGCCTGAAACGTCGCCCCTTGCGCGGGCGTGAAGCCTTGCTCCTGCTGCGCCGTCGCCGCGACGCAGGCGAGCGCGACGAAGACTAAAATGATGATTGCTCGCATGGGAATCCTCGCTCGGTTCGACTTCGGGTTGAGAGTGGCCGGGGGCGCGGCGCGCGATGCTCGCGCGAGTCGCGCGCGGTATGGGCGGAGACTCGATTCGCCAATAAAGAGTCTCGACTCGCCTGCGCCCGCGCGCGCATCGCACGCCGCGCCCCCGGTTCTGATCGGCGCGAGTTACTTGAGCAGGTTTTCGAGGAACGTCTTGACCTGCGGGTCTTTGCTGTGGCTGAGCATACTGAGCGCGATCTTGCGCCGCTCGATTGGCTCCGACGAGTTCTGTACGACCTGTTCGAGCTTCTGGTACGCGCGCTGATCCTGGTACTGGCCGAAGGCTTCGAGGAGCGCGGTCTTCAGGTCGTTGTCGCGCTCGGAGTCGTAGAGCGGGAGCAGGAGGTCGAGCGAAGCCTGCTCGCCGCGGATCGAGATGGAGCGTATCGCCTGGCGGCGCAGTTCCGGGTCGCCGGAGCTTCGCGCAACGTCGGCGAGCTTGCCCAGTGCGCGCGGGTCTTTGCGCATGGCGAGTCCGGCGAGGACGTACTTCTTCGACTGGACTTCGGGCAGCGCGTCGTAGAGCCGGAGCAGTTCGTCAACGGCGCTGTCGCCGCGACGGCGGCTCAGAACCGCGATGGCGGCGAGGCGCGCGCGCTGGCTCTTGCCGCTCGTGGCGACCTCGCCGAGTATCTGCACGGCGCGCGGGTTCTCGTGGTTGGCGAGCGCGTGGATGGCCGCGCCGGTCGGGCTGTCGTCGTCGAAACCTATGACCGCCCATTCGGCCCGCGCCGCCTCGGCGGGCGTGCGGCTGCGGCCCTCGTCCGGCGACGCGCTCATGGCGATCTCGCGCAGCACGTCGAGCGCCCGCTCGTCGTTCGTCGCGCCCAGCGCAGTGATGGCGCGCACGCGCAGCCTCTCGTTCGCCTCGCCGCGCGACAACTGGATGAGCGCGGGCACGGCCTCAGTGCCGCCGTAGCGACCGAGGAGGATGATCGCCGCCTCCTTCACGCTGGCCGGGTTGTTCGACTTCAGCACCTCGTTGACGCGCGCCGAGCAGTTGGCCCGGTCGTTCTCGCACAGCGTCCTGAGCGCGATGATCTTGAGCTGCGCGTCGCCGTCCGCGTCCACGTCGGGGTGGTAGCCCGGATTGAGCTTCGACATCACCTCGTAGCTCAGAGCCTTGCCGTCGTCGGCCCACGAGGAGCGCGGGTAGTTCTGGAGCAGGCGCGCGAGCGCGTCGTATGCGCCCTGAAAGTTGTTCTGCTTGTTCTGCGCGTAGGCGAGCCAGTAGAGCGCCGCGTCGAGGCTCTTGTCCGAAGGGTACTGCGAGATGAATTTATCAAAGGCCGAGGCCGCCTGCGCCCAGCGCTGCGAGTCGATCATGCTGCGCGCCTGTTCGAGCGCGCGCGTGGCGTCGTCGGTGCTGCCCGAAGACTGCACGAGACGGTTATACAACTCGCTGTTCTGCGCCGCGGCGCGCGGCGTCGCCGACGCGAAGACGAGCGAGAGCGCGACGGCGGCGAGCGCCCAGGCCGCGAATCGAGACTGCCGCGAAGTGTTCTTGCGAGTGTTGGGGTTCATCATGGCTTTGTCTTCCTTAGCTTAAATTTAGTCGCCGTTTTCGGCGCGAGCCGCCCTCCTAGTAAACCTGCAACGACGCGATGATCTCGTTCTGCTTCATGCGCTCCCTGACCGAGCGCACCTCTTCGCGCGTGGGCCTGTCGCTCAGGTTCGCGATGTCGAGCAGGAAAGGCTCGATGCGGTCGAGCACCTGCTTGCCGCCGCTGTCGCCGCGCGTCTCGGCGTCGAGTTGCAGCGTGGCGTTCTCGGCGAGCAGGCGGCGCGAGAGCTGCTTCTCGTAAGTGACATTGACCGTGCCGTCGTCCGCCGCCCGCGCGTTCTTGATCGAGCGCAGGAGCATCTGCGCCTGCTCGACGTGCCGGGCCAATTCTTTCTGCGCGGGGTCGAGCAGCGGCGCGCTCGCCCCGTCATCGGGCTTGCGATAACTAACATCCACGACCGCCACGGGATTGTCCGCCGCCGCGTTGTCGTCGGCGGGGATGTTGACCGTGCCATTCGTCAACGCGCCGAGCTGCGGAGCGTAGTCAATCGCCTTCAGCGGATCGTCCGGCGCGGGCGGCTCAACTTCGCCGCGGTTAGAAGATGAGCGCGTGACGCCGCGCTTAACTTCGCCTTTCGTGGTCGCGCCCGCTCCGGCGACTGTCCCGATTGAAGTGTTCGTGTTATCGCCGCCCGCGCCCGTCTCGACGGGATGAACTTGTTGAGTCGGGGCAGGAGTCGCGACGCCGACGCTTTGATTGTTCGAGGTCGCGACGGCAACGCCCACCGGCGCTTTCTTGCGCGCGAGCCAGAGCGAGCCGACCGCGACGCCGACGACGAGGAGCGCGAGCGAGGAAGCGAGCGCGGGGCGGAGCGCGAACGCGGCGAGCGTCGCGGCGAAGCCTTCGCGCAGGCGGCTCAGAAAGTTCCGGCGCGGCGCTTCGCTCTCGGCCTTCGGCGTGCGCGCGATCTCGGCACTCACCGCAGACCAGAGCGAAGGGCTGACTTCGAGGCCGCGGTCGTAGCGCGCGTAAATCTCCTGCTCGAAGGAGAGCGAGTCGAGCGCCGCGGCGCAGTCGGCGCAGGCCGCGAGGTGCGCGCCGATCTGTTCGGCGGTGCGCTCGTCGGTCTCTCCGTCGAAGAACTCTTCGATCAGTGGGAGGCAATCAACACATCTCATCACTGCTCACCCCCAAGGTACGGGCCGATGCGGCGGCGCATCTCGGCGCGCGCGCGGTGCAGGTCGGTCTTCAGCTTGCCGACGGAGAAGCCCGTGATCTCCGCGATCTCCTCGTAGCTGCGCTGCTGCAAAACTTTCAAAGTGAAGACGAGGCGCTTGTCCTCGTCGAGTCTCAACAGCGCCCGCCGGATGACGCCGTTCAACTCTTTGTCCAGCAACTCCCCGGCGGGAGTCGGCTTCCTGTCGTGAAGCTCGAACGACTCCTCGCCGTCAATCTCGACGTTGCCCGCGTCGCGCCGCCGCGAACGAAGCGACTCGCGCGCGACGTTCTTCGCGATGGCGAAGAGCCACGTCGAGAGTCTCGCCTCTTCACGCAAGCCTTCGAGTCCGCGGTAGGCGCGCACGAAAGTCTCCTGCGCCAGGTCTTCGGCCAGAGAGCGCTCGCCCACCATGTCAAAGATGAAGCCGAGGACGGGGCGCGAGTACCGGTCGAAGATGAGGCGGAATGCCTCCTCGTCGCCCTGCCGGACGCGCGACACCAGTTCCTCCGCACTGTTCATCAGGGCACCGGCGTGCGCGTCCGGCTCGCACATTTCCAGACTCATCGTGTTGGCCGCCAGCCGCTTCATCGTCTCACACCGCTGGTTAGTGGCGCGCGGGCGCGGAAGGTTTCAGAAAAATTCGAGTTGCTTTTCCCAATTTTTGGATATTTTACGCCTGAAAAGTTGAGCGCCGCCAGATTCTTCGGCGGCGCTCGCGGAAGTTCTTCGAGTGCGTCCTAGTCGGAGCGACGTTTGCCCCGGTAGCGCTCGACGAGAAGGTTGTACTTGAGCGTCAACTCGACGACGGCGCGCTTCAGGCGCTCGCGCTCCGGCTCTTCGCGCGCGAGTTCGAGCCGCGGCCTGAGTTCGTTGATCTCCTTCAGAAGCTGCGCCTCCTCCGGCAGCACGCCCGCGTTCTTCAGCACGGCGTATCCGGCGCGCAACTCCGGCGGCGTCGCGAAGTACGCGTCGAGGTTGACGGGACGGCCCTCGCCTTCGAGTCCCTCGAACTCGCCCGCCTCCATCGCTTCGCGTATCTTCTGCTCGACGAGTTTGTCGAAGTTCACCTGAATGCTCCCTCTGAAGTCGGTTTACACTCTCCGAGTCTTCCAACGTCCGCGTCGGAACACGAGCGCGCTGACGACGGCGAGCGTCGAGAACGCGATGGTGACGGCGAAGAAGACTCCGCGCGGCCCCATCTTGAAATTGAAGGCCAGCACCCACGCGAGCGGAATCTCCCAGAGCCAGAAGATGAAAAGGTTGATGACGGTCGGCGTCCAGGTGTCGCCCGCGCCGTTGAAGCTCTGCGTCAGAACCATTCCGAAGGCGTAGAACAGGAACCCGCACGCGATGATCCGCAGGCACTCCTCGCCGTACTGCTGCACCTCCGGCCCCGCCGCCGCGTGCGTGAAGATGTTGACAATCGGCCCGGCGAAGACGATGAACAACAGCCCGACGACGCCGAGGAAGCAGGCGTTGTAAACGCCAGCGCGCCAAACGGCCTGCTCCGCGCGTTCGGGCTTGCCCGCGCCGAGCGACTGGCCCACCATCGTCGCCGCCGCGTTCGACATCCCCCACGAGGGCAGCAGCGCGAACATGATGACGCGCAGTCCGATTGTGTTCCCCGCGACGGCGGCGCTCCCGAAGCTCGCGAGGATGAAGACCAGGGCCATCCAGCTCGCCATGCCGATGAAGACCTGAAACGTCCCCGTCGCCGACAGCCGCGCGAGCCGCAGCATCAGCGAAGGGTCAAGGCGCAGGTGTCGCCGCGTGAGCTGCACGCGACCGCCCGGGCGGAGCAGGCGCGAGAAGGCGAAGAGCGCGCCCGTCCCGCGCCCGATGGAAGTGGCGACGGCTGCGCCCGTCACGCCGAGCGCGGGGAAAGGGCCGAGGCCGAAGATGAGGCACGGCCCCAGAATGATGTTGATGGCGTTCGCGAGCCACAGCACGCGCATCGCTATGGCCGCGTCGCCCGCGCCGCGGAAGACGGCGTTGATGAGGAACAGCATCACGGCGGACGCGTTGCAGCCGAGCATGACGCGCGTGAACGTGGTGCCCCTCTCGATCACCTCCGGCTCCGCCTTCATCATGCGAAGAAGCTGGGGCGCGAAGAGGGCGCCCGCCACGCCGATGAGGATTGAAACGAAGAGGCCGAGCGCAATCGTCTGCGCCGCCGTGCGCGCCGCGCCCTCCGCGTCGTGCTCGCCGATGCGGCGCGCGACCATCGCCGTCGCGCCGATGCTCAGGCCGATGGCGAGCGTATAGACGAGAGTCATCATCGACTCGGTGAGGCCCACGGTCGCGACCGCCTCCTTGCCGAGCCGACCGACGAAGAACACGTCGCACACGACGAAGATGCTCTCCATCAGCATCTCAAGCACCATCGGGATCGCGAGCAGCAGAACAGCGCGCCCGATGGAGCCTTCCGTGTAGTCGTAGCTCGCGCGCGTCCCCGCCACGGCCTGACGCACGGCGGCGAAGAGTCCGGGTTCGCGCGCCGCGATAGTCCCGTCGGTTGCCGGCTGCACCACTTCTGTCGAGTCGAGCATCACTTCCCTCTTCGTCTGTTAACTGAGCCGCGAGGCGGGCGTTAAGTTCTCTATACGCGCGTGTGCGCCGTAAGTTGCGACCGAATGAGTTGCGTGGGCAAAAGTCTCTTACGGCTTCATCACGTCCTCGTAAACGGCGCGCGAGATGTCGGCGATGAGTTGGTGCGCGCGCTTGTCGTCGGCGATGCCGCGCACCAAGACGACGAGGACGTAAGGCTTGCGACCGGGCAAGAAGACGATCCCGGCGTCGTGATTAATCTTCGTAATCCAGCCGGTCTTGTGCGCGACGCGCGTCCCCGAAGGGAGTCCGGCGGGGATGCCTTCGTTAAATTTTTGTTCGAGCAGGATGCCGGTCATCTCCCGCGAAGCCTCGCGCGAGACGGCGCGGCCCTCGGCTATCGCGCGGAGCAGGACGAGCAGGTCGCGCGCGGTCGTCGTGTTGTTCAGGCCGCGCTCGAAAGCCTTGCCGTCCTCGACGCCGCGCAGCACCTCGATGTCGCGCGCGCCCATCCGCCGCATCAAGTCCATCACGCGCGCGGGGCCGACGCGCTCGATGATGATGTTTGTCGCGAGGTTGCTGCTCTCCGTAATCATCAGCCGCAGGAGTTCGCGCACGGTCTCTGTGCCGCCGACTTTTTTATAAAGCGTGAACTCCGAGTCGTCGTCCGGCGAGACGGAGAAAAGGCTTCCGTCGGCGATTGACTTGAACTCGTTTTTGACGGGCAGCCGCTCGTCGAGCGAGAGCTTTCCTTCGCGCACCTCGCGGAAGACTTCGAGCATGACGGGCACCTTCATCGTGCTCGCCGCGTGGAAGCTTTCGCCGGGATTTATCAAAAGCCCGCGCCCCGTCTGCAAGTCTCTGAACGCGACGGCGACCGTCTCCGCCCCGCTCGCCGCGACGAGCGCGTGAATCTTCGACTCCAAACCGGCCTCGCCCTTCGTCTGCGCCTCGACGCGCGCGACCGTTGAGATGACGAGAACGCAGGCGAGCACGGCGAGGCGGAGAAATTCACTGCGCGGGCGTCGGATGCACATGGCGGCAAACGTTGTACTATACTTGCCGCCGCGCGCAAACCTCGCGCGGGCGCGTTGAAAATTTCGGGAGGGATGTACGGTTCGATGAGCACTGAGCATGACGACGAAGTGGCGACGCTGGCGGGCGGTTGCTTCTGGTGTCTTGAGGCGGTCTTCAAAGACCTGCGCGGAGTGCGCGCCGTCGTGTCGGGCTACGCGGGCGGCGATGCGCCGAACCCGACCTACTATCAGGTCTGCGAAGGAACTACGGGGCACGCCGAAGTCGTGCAGGTAA
>DASRCS010000210.1:0-4000 GCA_035652995.1 Pyrinomonadaceae bacterium | reverse complement strand
GGACGTTCGCAGCTTGCGCGGCCTCGTCATGTCGCGCCTCCCCGTGATGGACATCTACCTCGTCCCCATCGGCGGCGGCGACGACGACGAGGGCCGCGCCTTCGAGCCGGTTGACGGACGCGATGACCCCGAGCAAAGGCTGCTCAGACGGGAGGCGGAGAGTGGGCGTCACGGTCAGGTGGATCGGCTCATGGAAGGTCTGTCGGCGAATGTGCGCGGCAAGGCCAGACAGTACGACCGCATGGTCGCGATCCTTTGGCACTGCTACCTCAGCCCGAAGCGCTACACGCAGCTTGAGGTCGCGGCCATGCTCGGCGTCTCTGATTCGCTCGTCTCAGAGTACCGACGCCGCATCGAGCAGGAGTTACGCGCACTCTCGTTAGCAGATATCGCCGAGGCGCGCGATTTCGAGGTGTTGCTGAGAGAACATGTCTCGCGCCTTCTGCGCCGCTCGGCTCCCACGAGTTCAAACCCTTTACAGACGACCGCCTGAACGTGCGGCAGAAATTTGCGCCCCTGCCAGATGACGCGGGGAGGCGTGTGAGGCTTAAGATCGGTCGCGCCGCCGGGTTGGTTCACGCCAAGCCTGTTCGAGCATTTATCAGGGAAACATTTCGGGCTATGAGTGTGTTGGCGCACGGACGGATGACCTCCCGTGTGATGTAATCACCGCAGACTACTCAACAGTCCGGCATACCGCGAGAATTAGCAACTCCCTCCTTATGTCCTGGAATTAAGATTTATACCTGACAACCCAGCCCAATCTCGAACCCCACACGGGGCCGCCGGGGTCTCTGGCACCTGTTTCAGGAAGTCTCCAAATTGAGTGGCGCAGAGCCACAAAGGAAAATCACGTTATGTCGAGTGCAAAGCCAGTCACAGAAAACGTCGCGGTTAACCGTAATTTCCGTTCGGATGCTCAGAAGCCCGGCGGCGTAGTCATGAATGCCAACTTCATCATGGCGGGAGCCAGTGCTACCGGCGAGCTGGTCGGCTACATCCGCCTACAGCAGTCCGGGGTGAAACCGCCGGGCGATGATGTCGGCGACTTTTTCGTCAAAGGCACCTACGCCTTTCTGGGCGGCAAGCCGGGCGAGGTCATCCACATCTCGTTCAGCAGCATCCCCCCGACCCTCTTCGGCGAGCAGACGATCAACGGCCAGATGAGCCTCCAGAACGATTGGAAAACGGGCCACGCGGCGTTCAGCTACACGGCCAAGGGCGGCCACCCGCTCAGCACGGTTCACAACGTGAAAGTCCACCTGATTAGTTAGCACGCCGTCACCGTGCAAGAGGCGTGGGCGGATGCGCGCGTAGCTCTTGCGGATCATCAGTCGGCTCCCGTCCGTGTGGAAGAGAGTCGCCGGAAAATTCCGAGTCCGGCAGACGGATCAGCCTGAGAAGGCATAATCTTTCTGCCGGACTCGGCGTCGATGCCCGCAAACTGGTTCGCAGGCGAAGGGGAATGACTGAGGGTCAAATTCTTCTTCCGGCGGCGTGCTCACAAACGGGGACGAAGAGGTGGAGGAGATCGTTGAATCGGTCGAAGTCAAACGGCTTCGTGAGTTAGCGCGCGCACGCCGCGGGCCACCGGCTTGAAGAGTTGCATTCCCCGGGCGCGGAAGAAGTTTTCCCACAACGCGCCCCTTGCACAGAACCCGGCCCTCATTCCTTCAGCATAGACGCGCGTCCGCCCTCGGCCACGTGCCCCGCGTCCGGCGCTTGTTTGCGTTCGCCGAGCACGACACGCACGGAGTGTCTCGCGCCGTCGTCCGTGAGCGCGAAGTCGTCCGTCGCCTGCGCCGCGCCGTCAACTTCAAGGCCGGCTATCCCGCGGCAGACGCCCTGCGGGTTCTCGACTTTAATGTGATACCGCGTCGCGCCGTGACGGTATTGAATCTCGAACTCGCGCCACCAGCGCGGCACGCACGGGTCTATCTTCAGACGCGCGCCGCGCAGCCCGAAGCCGAGGATGGACTCCAGGCCCGCGCGATACATCCACCCCGAAGAACCCGTGTACCACGTCCAGCCGCCGCGCCCCGTGTGCGGGTGGACTGCGTACACGTCCGCGGCGGCGACGTAAGGCTCGACCTTGTACTTGTGCAGCCCGGCGCGCGTCGAGGCGTGGTTGACCGGGTTGAGGAGCGCGAACAGTTCGCCCGCGCGGTCTCCGTCGCCCAGTAGCGCGTAAGCGATGACAGTCCAGATCGCGGCGTGAGTGTACTGCCCTCCGTTCTCGCGCACGCCCGGCACGTAGCCCTTGATGTAGCCGGGGTCGAGCACGCCGAGGTCGAACGGCGGCGTGAAGAGCATGATGAGGCCGTCGCCGCGCCGGATGAGGTGTTGTTCGACGGCGGCCATCGCGCGCGCGGCCCGGTGACTGTCCGCCGCGCCGGAGATGACGCCCCACGACTGCGCGATGGAATCAATGCGGCACTCCTCGTTCTGCGCGGAGCCGAGCGGCGTGCCGTCGTCGAAGAAGGCGCGGCGGTACCAGTCGCCGTCCCATCCTTCGGCTTCGAGTGCCTGTTTGAGATTCGTTAAGTGTGCGCGGTAACGTGCGGCTCGCGCTGCGTCGCCGCGCGCTTCGCAGACGGGGGCGAACCATTCGAGCACGGTGTGCAGGAACCAGCCGACCCAGATACTCTCGCCGCGCCCCTCGTGGCCGACGCGGTTCATGCCGTCGTTCCAGTCGCCCGAACCCATCAGCGGCAGCCCGTGCGCGCCGACCGACAGGCTACGGTCGAGCGTCCGCACGCAGTGCTCGTACAGGCTCGCCGACTCTTGCGAGACGGCGGGCTGCGTGTACGACTCGTCCTGCCCCGGCTCCAACGGCGGCGCTTCGAGGAACGGGACAACTTCGTCGAGAAGCCCCGCATCGCCCGTGACGTTCAAGTAAAAACTGGTCACGTAAGGCAGCCACAGAAGGTCGTCGGAGAAGCGCGTGCGCACGCCTCTTCCGGTCGGCGGGTGCCACCAGTGCTGTACGTCGCCTTCTTTGAACTGGTGCGCGGCGGCGCGAAGAATTTGCGCGCGCGTGAGGTCGGGGCGCGCGTAGGCGAGCGCCATCACGTCTTGCAGTTGGTCGCGGAAGCCGTAAGCGCCGCCCGACTGATAGAAGGCCGAGCGCGCCAGCACGCGACAGGCCAGAGTCTGATACGGCAGCCATCGGTTGAGTATCGTGTCCAGCGCCGCGTCGGGCGTGCGGACTACGACTGCTTCCAGCATTTCGTCCCAGCGCGCGAGCACGCGCTCGAAGGCTTCGTTGACCGCGTGCGGGCGGCGGAATCGTTCGACGACGGCGCGCGCCTCCTCGCGCGTCTCGGTCTCGCCGAGAAGGAAGACGACCTCGCGCGACGCGCCCGGCGCAAGCTCGACCACAGTTTGAATGGCCGCGCAGGGATCAAGCCCCGCGCCGGCGCGGCCTGAAAGTGTCGTGCGGCGCAACGCGGCGGGTCGCGCTGGTGTGCCGTTGCGCCCTAAGAATTCTTTGCGGTCGCAGGTGAACGTGCTCTCCCCTTCGCTCGCGGCGGCAAACGTAATGCGCGACGCGAACTCGTTGTTGTAAGGGTTGCGCGCGAAGACCGCGCCGCTCTCTTTATCGAACTCGGTGATACAGAAGGGCGCGGACGCGCCGCGCTCGACGCCGAGCACCAGCTCGCTGTAGCTCGTGACCGACAGGCGGCGGCTTTCGTTCGTGCGGTTACGCAGGCGGAGAACGGAAATCTTCACCGACGCGTCGAGCGGCGCGAAGAGCAGAAGCTCCTGCGTGATGCCGTGGCTTGTGTGCTCGAAGACCGTGTAGCCCTGCCCGTGCCGTATGACGTAAGGGTCGTCGCCGCGCACGGGCAGCGGCGTCGGCGTCCAGACCGCGCCGCTCTCCTCGTCGCGCAGGTAGATCGCCTCGCCCGGCGGGTCGCTCACGGCGTCGTTCGACCACGGCGTAAGCCGGTTCTCGCGGCTGTTCGCAGACCAAGTGTATCCGCCGCCCGCCTCCGTC
>DASRCS010000209.1:0-39210 GCA_035652995.1 Pyrinomonadaceae bacterium | reverse complement strand
TACCCTCTCGACGACGACTTGGCCGCGAAAGGCGATCTGGAACCGCGACGTTGACAAGTCCGCGGACGAAGAAGTTGTTCGCGTGCTGGCCGGGAAGACCTTAACGCTCCTCAACCGCGCGCGGGGAACGACGCTCTCATCATACGAGGGGCTGCTCTTCGAGGGTTACAACTACTACGGGCCGACCCCGTGGCTGCTGCCAGTCGGCGTCTATCACCGCCTGCGCCTGCGTTACGGCCAACAGTTCTGCCCCCGCTGTCTGGCGGAAGACCGAGAGCCTTATTACAGGCGTCGTTGGCGACTGGCCTTCATGGTCTGCTGCGAACGCCACCGCACGACTCTCTGCGACCGCTGCCCGCGCTGCGGCTCGCCCGTCAACTTCCACCGCAACGAACTCGGCGACTTCACTCAGCCAGTCGCCGTCTCCATGACCAACTGCCATGCCTGCGGCCTCGACTTCCGCGGCCCGCAGGCCCGCGCGACCTCCGTCGAGGCGAGTCCCGCCGAGGTTACTTTCACGCGCCGACTGCTCAAAGGGCTTGAAGATGGTTACGTCCGGGTGAGCGACGAGGTGATAGTTTACTCGCACCTCTTCTTCGCGGGCTTGCGCCAGTTGATGAAGACGCTATCTTTACCGGACCGGCATATGGCCTCTTTGCGGCGCGACCTGCAAGCGAGCTTTGGCGTCGAGATAGAGACGCCCGAGCGGAGTGACCGGAAAGACAGTTCGCGCAACGTGGAAGAGTGGGAGTTTGAGCGCAGGCGTCAGTTCCTGAACGCGGCCCGCCTCCTGCTCTCCGACTGGCCCACCCGCTTCGTCGAGTTTTCCGCCAGGCATCAGGTCTGGAGTTCGCTCTGGCTAAAACACCTCGAGTCTGCTAGCCATCTCTGGGGCCGCGGTCAGCGTATCGCCCCCTTCTGGTTCTGGAAGGTCGTCAACGAAGAACTTCAACGCCCGCGCTACCGGCCTTCGGCGCAGGAGATTAGTTCGGCGACCGAATACATCAAGCGTAAGTTCGGGCGTTGCAGCAAGAAGATGCTGGCGGGGTTCTTCGGCATGGCCGTCGCTTACAGGAGGACGGAGCGCGTCCGCCGCGGGTAGGAATGGAAATCCAGAAGATGGCTCTTAAAGATCAGGCCACCTTGCTCTCATCGCCGGACGCCGAGCCGCCCGACCCCTCGCTCGCGGGCGCGGTGCCCGATGTGGATTCCGGCACGGCGGAAGTCGCCGGCTGAGACGGGGCGTTCTCAACAAAATATTCGTAAAACCTCCCGGCGAATGCCTCGACGCTTTTCGACCTGTGATACATCTTCTTTCTCCGAAGGTCGAGTTGGTATTCGTCAGGCCACACGCCCTCGCGCTCGGCGCAGATGCGAAGTACCAAAATGATCACCTCAATGCCGAGCGGCACGCCCTCGGCGTTATGCAGAATGAGGGAAGTGAAAGTCTCTTCGCTCTCCCCGCGTCTCGGTCGCTTGCCGATCTCGAAGAGATAAAAGTACCTGCCGTTGAATGTCGCCTCGGCGATCATCACCTGCCGCCTCTCTTGCCGGCGGCGACTCATGTATGACCAAGCCGAGACGATTGGCATATACGAGCGGTCGCCGTCATCCGGGTACTCGCCGTTGTCGCTTACGCGCACGGAAGTGATGGTGACGCCATCCATGCCCGCGAGATGTGTCAGCACTTCACGGAAATTCTCCAGCGTATGCTCCAGCAGGTCGCTTCGGCGAACATCATTCCGACGCTGTTCTTCTTTGACCGCGAGGTGTATTGGCGAAAGTTCAGTTTCCCGCGCGGTTCCGTCACCCATGCCGAAGTCTTTTCCGCCCAGCTCCGTCTGACGGCGCATGACCGCCGCGCGGTAGTGACACTCGTCCTTTTCTATCTTCTCAGGTTTTTCGGTCAGGGCGGTGAAGCGGTTTGCCTCGAGTGTGACCTCAGTGATGGGGTCCGTCTTTGTCGGCTCGTCGTCGAAGCGGATGCCTCGTTCGCGCTCACCTGCTGCGGGTTTATGCATCCTCGGTTTGTTCGGACCGCTCCAAGCTATCGGCCTCTCCGGGTCGTATTCGTCGTCGCTCCGTCCGTCGTTGTCACGCGTGTAGTAAAGTTTTCGGAAGGGAAGCAGGCCCGAGCAGGTCTCGATTGAAAAGACAAGGAAGAAAGTTTTGCTGCCGGAACGAATCGTCTGGCCGTGCACCTTCCAAGTCGTTGCCTCCGTGAAAGGCGGATAGGCATCCATCGTGAAATGGCCGTCGTTATTAAAATTCATCACGACGCTCTCGTAGATAGCCTCCGCCCTTGAGAGCGCGTATTCCGAGAGCGCGACCCGACCGATGACGGCGGCGTCGCTGTCGCGCATTCGCTGGCGCAGGCGCACGTAGCCCGCTCCCGTCTCCGCGTCGTAGAAGGTCAGGAGCGGGTCCGGGTTAAAGAGGCCCCTGTCGTGATCGGTGAGCGCCTCACCGCTCAGGAGGGCGCTCGTCATCGTAGTGGAGTTGAAATAGTAGAATCGCGCCACTTCAACACACGGAACGAGCAGTGTTACGTTAGAGCTGTCCGCCCCAGCATGACTTACGTGGACGACAAGCATTCGCGCTCGAAGGCCGTCATCAAAAAAGCTGTACTCGCGGAAGGGTATATAAAAGTGGCGGCGATGCGGGTTGCCGTTTTCCTCATCTGTAAAGGATGCACTGGCATACATGGCCGGAGTCAGCTCGCGCGACGCGTGCACGTTCTCGAAGGTTCGAGTTTCGTAATCCGGGCTGTGGATACGCTTGCCGTTCATCCAGATGGTTCCGATTTTCAGATAGGGCATCATCCCGACTCCGACCTCCACCGAGACCGAAGCGGGGCGGTCGTAAATACGAGGGTTTGCGAAATCCTTTCTCCCGTAGAGATTTTTTTTGACCGGGGTCAGCCATACGCGTATGACCGGGTGACTGACGGCCTGTGGATTCAGGTCGAGTGTGCCGACCCAGACCAAGCGATAAAGAAGGTTATCGTGAGGAAAGGCTGCAATGCGGGGAACTTGGTTTGACATAGCACAAACAAGTTAAACCGCTAGAAAATTCTTGTCAAGAATTATTTGTTTTGTTTATTTGCATCCACTTCTATTTGTGAGAGACAGGTGAGCGACCGTCTCGACGTGGTGGGTCTGCGGGAACATGTCGAAGGCACGGACGGAGTTGATTTCGTAGCCGGCTTCGATGAGCGCACGGAGGTCGCGCGCGAGCGTTGCGGGGTCGCAGGAGACGTAGGAGATGCGGCGCGGGCGGAGACGGATGATGCCGCGGACTGTTTCCGTGTCAGCGCCGGCGCGGGGCGGGTCGAGGAGGATGAAGGCAACGCGTTCGAGGCTTCGCGAGTTTCGCGCGAGCCAGTCGCCGACCGTCGAAGTTTCGACGGTCGCGTTCGTGAGTTCGGCGTCGGCGAGGTTGCGGCGCGCGTACTCGGAGGCCGGGGCGTTCCCTTCGACGGCGACGACGCGCGAGAAGCGGCGCGCGAGCGGGAGCGTGAAGAGTCCGACTCCGCTGTAAAGGTCGAGCGCCGTTTCGCCATCGCCGCCCGCGGCCTCGCGCAGACCTTCGGCGGCGAGCGCGTCGAGGAGCGCGTGGTTGATCTGGAAGAAGCAGCGCGCGTCGAAGCGGTAGCGCTCGCCGCGGACTGCGCGCGATTGTTCGCGCGCGTCCGTCTCTTCGACCGGCGGGTCGAGCGCGACGCCGGCATCGCCCGCGACGGCCTCGAACTCGTGCGCGTCTTCGGGCAGACGGCCTTCGCGCATGAGAGCGCGCAGGTGCTTCAGGCGGGCTTCGACTTCCGGCGCGGCGACCGGGCATTCGACCACGTCAACGACGCGGTGCGTGCCGCGCTCGTAGTATCCGAGAAGATTTCGGACGGGGTCGTGTTGCCAGCGCGCGCGCGAGCGGTAGTTCCAAGCGGCAGGCGAGGGCGTGATTGGGATTTCTTCGGGCGGCTCGACGCGGGCGACGCGGCGGAGACAGTCGCGTATGATCTCGACCTTGGCGGCGAGCTGCGCCTCGTAAGTTAACTGCTGGAAGTCGCAGCCGCCGCAGCGACCGAAGTATGGACAACGCGGCTCGACCCGCGCGCGGGAGGGCTTGACTACTTCGACGATTGAGGCGAAGGCGACGCGACCGCGCACCGACTCGACGCGCGCGCGGACGCAATCGCCCGGCGCGGAGAGCGCGACGAGGACTGTCTGCCCCTGCGCGTGTGCAAGGCCCAGACCGCCCGGCAGGATGCGCTCGACCGTCAGGTCTAGTTCCGCGCCCGCGCGCAGGCGCTTGCCGCCCTCGGATGCTGCGCGGCGCGACTCACTCATACAATGAAAATCTGGGGTCTGAAGTCTGGAGTCGAAGCCCAAGCAGTCTTGACTCCAGACTTCAGACTCCAGACTTAACCTCAGTACGGATACTGCTGCTGTCCGGGCTGGTACTGCTGCTGTTGCTGCGCGCCCCATTGCGGCTGCGGC
Source organism: Pyrinomonadaceae bacterium (assembly GCA_035652995.1). Lineage (GTDB taxonomy): Bacteria > Acidobacteriota > Blastocatellia > Pyrinomonadales > Pyrinomonadaceae > QHXN01. The sequence goes on along the minus strand of DASRCS010000209.1, from coordinate 34,714 downwards.
GGAGGCGCGTAACCGGCGTCGGCGTTCTCAAGCTCCAACTCGACGCCGCCGATGATCCCCGAAGCCATGTTGTAGATGAGCGCGCCGACGGCCCCGCCGATGAAGCCGAACACGGCGTACATTATCGGCAGCCCGACCATGTAGAAGATGCCCATGCCGATGCCGACGCCGCCGCCCATCGCCCCTTCGCTCCTCGACGACATGATCGCCGCGCCGAAGATAATCATGATCAGGCCGAGGGGGATGCCGATGAGCAGGCCGATGCCCGCCATCACGACCGAGTAAATCTTCGCGACGGAGAAGACTCCGAGGCGCTTGATGACCATTTTCGCCATACGCTCATGCTCCTTTTCGCTTGGGGGGTCACAGGTAGAACAGGCTCAGGCGCGGGACGCCCGCGCGCTCGCGCAGGGCCTTCGCCAGAAGATTGTCCAGAGTCTGCTCGTAGGTCGCGCGCTCCATCCGCGCGCGGTACGGTCGCAACTGCTCTTCAGCCTCCGCGCGCTTCTCTTCGACGACTTCAGCCGGAAGCGACTCGCGCAGCGCGCGGTCGATCAAGGCTTCGAGGTCTGTGAGAGAGCGTTCCAACTTCTCCGCGTCGGGCCGCGCCGCGGCGTCGAAGTCCGCCGCCAACTCTTCGAGCCTCGAAGACGCGCGGGCGAGCGTTTCGCTCAAGGCGTCAACGCCCGCGAGTTCGTTTCTCTTCTCTTGCGCGCGCATCAAAGCGTCCCGACACTCGGCGAGGTGCGCGGCGATGACGGCGCGCGGGAAAGGCAAGCCGCCCGCGCTTTCGACACTTCCCTTTTCAACAGCGCCGCCTTCATCAACGCCGGATGGCGAAGAAGCGCCGCGCCGGGATTCGAGCCACTCGGCGAACTGCGCCTCGACCTCTTCCTGACAGTACATCAAAGACTTCACGCTACGGTGGCGCGGGCGCGCTTCATACGAGTCGAAGGCGCGCTCGATGCCGCGTAGCGCGACGTGGAGCGGCACGCCCATCTCCTTCCAGCTCTCGATCAGCGCCCAGTCCATCGGACTCAGAAGCAGGTGCCTGCCGCGGCGGCGTATGAAGGTGTCTTCGATCTCCGTGAAATAGTTGAAATAGTTTAAGGGCGCGCGCGCCGTCGAACTCTCTTCGGCGCGAGCCGCTTCCCGTCTGTTCATCACTTGTTCGCGAGCGGAAGAAACGCTTGCAGGATTTCTCAGGACTTATAAAGACCGGCGCGCCGTAAGCATGAACAGGCCGCGCGATTTAGTCAAGGGCAGGCCCGCGCCGGAGGCGCGAGTAGAAAGTAGCCAGACGTGGAACGTCTGGAAGGAAGATGAAAGAAAGATTTTGTTCGCGCGCTTAAGACGCGCGGAGAATCTTCGCGCCCCTTCAGGGCGTGGACATCATTGCTCGACCTGTACCAGACGTTTCACGTCTGGCTAACTTCTCTTCGCCGCTGCGGCGGCAAATATCTTTCCGCCCGGACTGCTCCGGTACTCACACGGTTGAGCTTTCAAACGGCAGGCGGCGAGCCGCGGCTTCTCTCGTAAACGAGCCGCAGGCCGTCGAGCGTGAGCGTCAGGTCAACGTCGCCGATGAACTCCGACGCGGTCGCGATCAGCGGCGCGAGTCCGCCCGTCGCGACGACTCGTGGTTGTCGTCCGAGTTCTTCAATCATGCGGCGCAGGATGCCGTCAACGAGTCCGGCGTAGCCGTAGTAAAGCCCCGACTGAATCGCCGAGACGGTCGAAGCGCCGATGACCGTGTGCGGGCGCTCGATGCCGACGCGCGGCAGGCGCGCGGCGCGCGCAAACAGAGCGTCGGTCGAGATCGAGATGCCGGGCGTGATGACGCCGCCGAGGTAGCGTCCGCCCTCCTCGATGACCTCGAAGTTCGTCGCCGTGCCGAAGTCAACGACGATGCACGGCGCGCCGTACTTGTGCACGGCGGCGACGGCGTCAACGATGCGATCCGCGCCCACGTCCGAAGGCGGGTCGTAGAGAATCGTCAGGCCCGTGTCGGTCGTGTTGTCAACGAAGAGCGGCGTGAGGTGGAAATAGGTTTCCGCCATGCTCTTCAGAGTGTAGTCGAGCTGCGGCACGACCGACGCGATGGCGATTGCGCCGATGGCCTTGAAGTCGAGTCCCGCGACGGCGAACAGGTTGCGCGCGAGCAGCCCGTACTCGTCGCCCGTCCGCGCGCGCTCCGTCGTCAGACGCCAGTGCCACGCGAGCCGCTCGCCCTCGAACACGCCGAGCGACGTGTTCGTGTTGCCCACGTCCATCACCAGAAGCATCTCTTCATCCTCTCAAAACTTCTTCAATCGCGTCGGCAGCCGACGCCGCCCCGTTCTCCGCGCGCACCTCTCTTCCGACTTCCGCCGCGCGCGAAGTATAACTCGCGTCGGCGAGCAGCGCGCGGAGTTCACGCGCCGCCGTCTTCGCGTTGTATTTCGGGCGCGCGAGCACGCGACCCGCGCCCGTGCGCGCGACGCGCTCGGCGTTGTCGAACTGGTCGAAGGCGTGCGGGACGACGACGGCGGGACGGCCCGAACGCAGCGCCTGCCCCGTCGTCCCGACGCCGCCCGAATGCACGACGCAGCGCGCGCGCGGCAGAAGCTCGCCGAAGGGCGCGTACTCGAAGGCCGCCATCCCGTCGGGCAAGCCTTCAGCCGGACGGTTGCGCTCGTCGCCGATGAGGAGGAGCGCGCGCACGCCCAGCTCGCGCGCCGCTTGCACTGAGTCGCGGTAAAAATCCTTCGCCACCCAGAAGGCCGACGAGCCGAGCGTGAAGACGACGGGCGGCTCGCCGGCTTCGAGAAATCCCTCCATCTCGCGCGGAAGTCTCGCCGGGTCGCCGGGACGGTCGCGCCGGTCGAAAAAGCAGAAGCCGGTGATGAGGACGTTCGGGGGCCAGTCGGGCTGCGGCCCGCCGAGCACGCGCGAGTAGAGCGCGAGCACGCGCGTCGGCGAGTGCTGCCCTCCGATCAAGGGGCTTTCGCCGCGCGGCAGCCCCAACTCGGCGCGCAGGCGATAGACCGACTCGAACATCGGGTCGAGCTTCTTGCGCGCGAGCCACATCACGGCGCGGCTGACGGCGGGGCTGCGCGCGGTCAGCTTGTGGAGCGGCGGGAACTGCGGCGGCACGGGCGGGTCGTAGTTCGAGAGGAACGAGCCGGGCGCGAGCACGCTCGACACCCAGGCGATGCCTGTCACCTCTGCGACGACGGGGCCGACGAAAGGCAGCGGGTGCGTGAGCAGAAGGTCTGCGCCCTCGACCGCCGTCCGCAGGTCTTCGTACATCTCGCGCTGGTACGGCAGAATGAAGTCCTTGAGCAGCGTCTCCGGCCCAGTCCTCGTGTTCACCACCGACTCGATCATCGCGCTCACCTTCTCCGGCTCGTCGTAAGAAGGCATGTCGGGGCGGACGCGATGCAGTTCCAGCCCGAGCGGCTCAACCTTCTCCCGGTACAACTCGGTGGTCGCGATGACGGGGCGATGCCCGCGCTTTTTCAGTTCGAGCGCGACGGCGATGTACGGGTGCACATCGCCGAACGAGCCGAACGTCGAGATGACGATCTTTTTCATAGGGGAAGCAATCAGCAATTAGCTTTCAGCTTAATCCCTCTGTGCCCTTTGTGAAATCCTTTGTGGCCTCTGTGGTTGAGTTCGGATTCTTTAATCACAGAGGCCACAGAGGTATTCACAGAGGGCACAAAGGAAAACCAAAGCTGAAGGCCGAGCGCTGATTGCATTCATCGCTCTTCACTCGTCACTTTCCTGACGGCCAACACGTCTCCGGCGCGGACGATTCTGATTTCGCCCTCGTCTGTTTCGACGCGCAGAGCGCCGTCCGGCTCAAGCCCGCGCGTCGTGCCTTCAAAAGTTTCTTCGGCGAGCGCGACGCGCACGCGGCGACCGCGCGCGTAGGACGAGCGAGACTCCCACACGCGCACAATCTCCGCCGCGCCGCCCGCGGATTGAAGCGTCTCGTAATGTCGCGCGAGCGAGCGCGTGAGAGAGGCGAGCAAACGTTCCACGTCGGGCGCGCTTCCGGTTTGTTCTTCGACCGACGTTGCCGTCTTAAGAATCTCCGGCGGGAAGGCGCGGTTATTTAAGTTGACGCCGATGCCGGCGACGACCGCGCGGCCTCGCGGCGTCTCGACCGTCTCGGCGAGTATGCCGCAGAGCTTTCGCCCGCTCGCCAGAAGGTCATTCGGCCACTTGATGTCCGTCTCAAGCGCGCACGCATCCTTCAGCGCGTCGCGCACGGCGAGCGCCGCGGCGAGTGTGACGAGCGGCCACTCGCGCGCCTCGATGCGTGGCCGCAAAACGACGCTGAAGTAAAGCCCCGCGTCCTTCGGCGAGGCCCATGCGCGCTGCTGCCGCCCGCGCCCCGCCGTCTGCTCGCGCGCGACGACGCACAACCCTTCCGGCGCTCCCAACGCGGCCTGCCGCGCCGCCTCCGTGTTCGTCGAAGGCAGCGACTCGAATCGCAAAATCGTCGGCGTCAGACGTGCGCTCATCATCCGTGAATTAAACACAGGAAGCGCCCGTTGACAACCAACGCGCTCCGCGCTGCTGTGAGATTTTCGTCCGAAGAGGTTTAGACGCCGGCGCGCAGGCAAAATCTCAGAGACGAGTAACAAAATCTGTCAGCCGGGCGTGATCAGGCAGTCGGTGCGGGTGTTTTTTCTGCGGGTGCGAGTGCACGGCATGCCGGTGCGGGGAAATTTCGTCAGCCGCAGATGTTCGGCTCGTCCGTGCGTGTAAAAGTCTTTCCGGTGCGTGCGCGTGACGGCACGGCGTAGTGTGAAACCGAGGCGGTGCGGCGTAAAATCGCACGAGCGCGCCGTGAGATTCGCGCGCGGCGAGTTGACGACCGAAGACGGCTTCCACTTTCGAGACCTCGTGCCGGTCTGACGGCGGCGCGCTTCGCATTTAATCTTCGAGCAGGCGCGTTGTGTTTTCCGTGACGCTCGGCGGCGGGGACATCTCGCCGGTCGCGGGCGCGGCTTTGGTGAAGGCTTGGGCCGGGACGGAGCGTTGCGGCGGGAGTTCTCTGTCGCTCGCCAAAGCGCCCGCGAGTTTGTCTCGATTCCCGGCGCGGCGGGTCCCGCGTCTCGCGTCGCGTGCGGCGCGCTTCTCGGCCTTCTTGCGCGCCGCGTCGTCTTCCAAAAGCATTCCGTAGAGAATGCGTAGGACGCCCAATATGAAGACGAAGGACGCGGGAATCAGAAGGACTGTGAATTCGGGCTTCAACACCGTCAACGTGAATGCGACGATGCTGAATATCAGACCGGCGACGAGTATCAAAATACCTCTGCGCGTGCCGCGCTGCCGGGGCGTGAGGGCGGGAAAATCTTCCGACGCGTCTCGCGCGGCGAACTGCCCGCCGCTCTCGATGAACTCTGCGAGCGCGTCGAGGCGCAGGCCGCAGCGCGAGCAGAACCGAACCTCTTCGGAAGCCTGCTGTTGGCCGCAACTCGGACAGAACATGCTCACTTCACCTCGCGCCGATTTTATTTAAGACAGAAAGAACGCGAATGCCGCGCGCCGTGCCCCGGATTACGAACCGCGCGCGGCGAAAGTTCGACCGCACAATTCGTATCGGTTTGCGGGATTTGTGCGACTTCGTCGGCGAAGGTTAGTACCTCCCGCGGTAGCGGAATGGTTTTATGCCCGGCTATTAATTGCCACGAGTTCTTATCAGTTGCCATGAGCTTTAGCTCGTGGACGGCAACAGCCCAAAATTCCTTTCGGCTTTAGCCGAAGGCTTCGGCTTTAGCCGATGAAAAATAGGAGACCGCCAACCACGAGCTAAAGCTCGTGGCAACTCGTAACACGCCGACTAAGAATGCTGCGGCTGCGGCGCGCTCGCGGTCGCCTGCGGCTGAATTCGGAAGCGCAGGATCGCGCCGACGCCGCCGACCTCTTCGAGCAGCGCCGGGTCTTCGATAAAGGTGATGCGCGCGCCCGTCTGCGTCGCGCGCGTCACCAGATCGTCGGCGACGATGACCGAATCAGGCTCGATCTGAGCGACCGCGCCGTCCTGGCCGGCGACGACAGGCTCGGCGACTTCGTTGTCCGAAAGAATCGCAACGTCCTCGCGGTCGCCCTCGATGTTCTGCTGGCGCGCGGTGATGATCAACTCTTCGACCTGCCCCATCGAGAGGGCTTCGAGCGTGTCCTGCGAGCCGACGACGGCGAGACCATTCGCGCGGTAGTCGTTCAGCAACTGCTCGACCTTCTCCGCGTCGGTCTCGGCGTCGTGTCGGCGCATCGCTTCGAGAGACTCTTCGAGCACCTCGTGCTCCGGCGCGTTGATGTCGAGACTCAGAACGTCAACTACTCTGTCCGCGACGGCCTTCGTGAACTGCTCCTTCAGAACGGGGATGATGACGGCGTCGCCCGCGAGCAGGATGTGCTCGACGTTGTCCTCGCGCACGATCTGCTCCAACTGGTCGGCGACTTCCTTTGCGTGTTGCAGGTGATACTGTTCGAGGCGTCGCTGGTAGCGCATCTGCGACCAGCCGCCGACCTTAGTGCCCTTCGTCTTCACGTTCTGAATCTCGTCGCGCTGCAAAGCCTTGCCGCGACCGAAGACGAAGAGGCGCGCGCGGTTCGTGTCGGCGACGAGCACGGCGTAGCGCGGGTACTGATCCATCACGCGCGCGAGCGGGTAGAGGTGCGGCTGGTTGTAGATGTAGAGCCGGTGATGCTCAATCGGCGCGGCGAGCTGAATCGCCTCGAAGAAGTCGCCCGCGCCCGCGCAGGCGAAGACGGCGACGCCGTTCGTCTCGGGGCGGAGTTCGTTCGCCAGATACTCGTTGATTCTCTCAACGTCGCGGTCGAAGCTCTCGCGTTCCGGCGTGTGCGCCTTGTAGGTTCGCGCGCGCTCGGAAAACTCTTTGCGCAGGAAGCGCTCGAAGTCCTGCCGCCCGTGCTCGTTGGCCTGCGCGTTCAGATAAAGGCTGATGAAAGGCAACTCGACCGGCTCGAACTCGGCGAGGCGGTCAATGATCCGCTCAAGTGTGTTGCTCTCTGCTGCACCGCTCTGTGCCATCTCTTACGGTTCCCCCTTAAAAGTTTTCGACGACAAACTTCTCCCAACGAAAGAGTCCCGCGCCCTCGAAATGCGAAGGGTTCGGGCGAAATTTCAGGGGAATTTGAGGGGAGCGTGAAGAATCTTAGGTGAATGTGTTGACGATATTGTCACGCGACTTTTTCATCTTCCAACGCGCCGCCGTCTGAGCAGACCGCCGCGCGAGACGAGAAAGCGCGCGGCGGTGTTGACTTGCGCCCCGGTTTGAATTAAAAGCGCCGCGCCGAATTACTCGAATGAGAGGGCAGGACGTGGGGCGTAAAAGACAAGCGGCGACTGACACACAGAAAGCGGACAGGGGCAAGCGATTTCTCCCCCTCAACTATCGTGGCATCATCTTCGACCTCGCGATACTCGCGTGCAACATCTTCCTCGCGCGATTCCTGACGCGCTACATCGGGCGGCTTTTAGTCTTGTCGTTCTTAAAAGACGACGTGCAGGCGGCGCACACTTTTCTGTACATCATCCTGACGGCGCTCGCCGCACAGGCGGTCGGCGCGGCGCTCAAACGCAGGCCGCTTCAGGCGCGTCTGCTCGCGCGACACGAGGACGACAGAGGCCCTTTCGGCTGCCTGATGATCCTTCACCTCTGCCTCATGCTCGTCACGGGTTGCGCGGTCGTCGCGCTGGCCCAGACCGAGCCGACTCCCGGTATTCTGTTTCCGGTCGTGCTCCTCTGCATCATCCCGACCGTGCTCGTCTGGCGCGCGCTGACGCCGTACAAGAAGCCGCCCGCGCCCGACTGGCGCGACTCGCGCGAGGTCGAAACGTTCGCCGACCTCTTCCTCTTCGCGTACATGCTCGTCAACCTCGCGGTCTGGAACACCGTGACGGCGGGGTCGAACATTCGCGCCGAGGGCATCGGCGACGCCGTCGAGCGCGCCATGGGCTTCGTCATCATGAGTCCCGTCATCCTCCTCTTCTACCTCCCGCCGCGCATCCTCTTCCTCGTCGAAGACTACAAGTACCCCGCGACGTGGGTCAGCATGACGCTCGCCGTCGCGCCCGTCGCGTATCGCGTGATCATCGGCTCGCCTTTGAAGACTGATTGGTGAGTCGTGCGGATAAGACTCTTTGATTCTCTTTCAATCGCCCGGATGGCGACTCTTGATTTACCGCGGAGACACGGAGGCTGCGCGGAGGTTTTGATTTCTCCGTGCGACTCCTGTGTCCTCCGTGTCTCCGCGGTGAACTCATCTTCGCCGACGCCCATACCGCTCGGAAAAACAAAAAGAGACGCCGCGCAAACGTTCGGCGTCTCTTCAAACGTGAAAGCCTGAGTTGTTTTATCCGAGCAGGCCGCGGAATTTTGAAGTGCTGGCGTCGTAGCCGGGGAAGACTTTTTTCAGGTCAACCGCTCCGAGATGCTTCGCTGCCACCTCGCTGAACACGTCGCGGAAGTCGGTCGTCAACGCGAGGTCGCGGCCCTCGAAGAGTTGGTCGTCGCGCAGGCCCGGCCACTGTCCGTAAACACGCCCGCCGCGCACCGGGCCGCCGACGACGAACATCGCGTTCGCGTGCCCGTGGTCTGTGCCGCCCGTGCCGTTCTGCCGCACCGTGCGACCGAACTCGCTCATCGTGAGGATGACAACGTCCTGCATCCGCGCGGGGCCGAGGTCTGTGACGAGCGCGTTGATGCCCTGCGAGAACTGCGTGAGGAGGTTGGCGAGTTGGCCGCGCGAGTTGCCTTCGGCGCGGTGCGTGTCCCAGCCGCCCACGTCGGTGAACGCGACTTCCAAACCGACGCCGGCCTTGATGAGTTGCGCGATCTGCATCAGGGCGCTCCCGAACTGCCCGCCCGGATAGCGCGCGCCGTTTTCGGGCTTGTACTGCGCGGGGTTGACCTTCTTCAGATAATCAATCGCCTCGAACGTCTCCTTGCTCGTGCCGCGCAGCACGTCGTTGACGCCCTGCTCGTAAAGTCCCTCGAAGCCGCCCTGCACGCTCGCCGTCTGTGCGCCGCCGCGGATCGTGAAGTCGCTCAGGTTCTGCATCGCGAGCGCCGGGGCCATGCCCTGCAAGGAACGCGGCAGGTTCTGCGTCATCGAGATGGCGCGGAACGGTGTGGCCTTCGCGTCTGGCTGCGCTTGCAAGTAGCGGTTGAGCCAGCCGTCCTGCGTTGACTTCACGCCGGGCGTCGCCGACTCCATGTAGTCCTGCGCGTCGAAGTGCGAGCGCGTGTTGTCGGGCGAGCCGACGGCGTGGACAATCGCCAACTGCTTCGAGTCCCAAAGGGGCTTGAACGCGGCGAGCGAAGGGTGCAGGCCGAAGAAACCGTCGAGGTTGATGACTGAGTCCTGTCCGGCCTTGCCCGGCTGTTCGACCGCGATCTGCGGGCGGAGTTCGTAGTAGTTCTTCTCGCCGTGCGGCACGACCATGTTGAGGCCGTCAACCGCGCCGCGCTGGAAGATGGCGATGAGAGTCTTGCGTCGTCCGTTCGGCGCGTAGGTCAGCCCTTGCGCGAACGCCGTACGCCTCAAAAACGAGGGCGCGCTGCCGACGAGTCCGACGCTGGCGAGCGCAACGCTGCTCTGCTTCAAAAAAAGTCTGCGGTTCATAACTTCTTACCTCTTTGAGTTACTGCCGACGGCAACGCCGCCCAAAACATTCTCCGAAGCCACGGAAATTTAGACGCGCCCGACGCGCACGCGGCTTGCTTTTGTTTGGCCGCGCAGATTGCTACGGAGTCGCGGGAGAGCGCATGAAGTTCGGATTTGAAATCTCAATAAATCTGAATCGTTCACACGACCTTCCGCGACCCGCTTCAGCAACCGACCCAACAATCAACCCGCCCCTCGCTCGATAAACTCGCGGTCGCGCGACGCTACTGCCGCTGGAACTCCGGCGAGCCGATGATGAGCGCGGCGATGCGCGCGACTTCGGGGTTGCCGACCGTCCCGCCCGCCTGCTGCTCGCGGCGCGCCGCGGCGACATTCTTCGCGCGCGCCGAGTCGTCGGGCATCGAGGCAACGGGCGCGTCCGACTGATCGGTCAACTGCTTCATCAAGACCTCGCGGCTCTTCGGCGAGATGTCGCCCTGCAACACCACGTCGAGGAAGCGGTCAACGATTCCCTTCTGGTCAACGGCGCGGCTGCTGCTCGCGTCCTCGCCGACGAACTTCGAGAGGTCAACGCGCGTGCCCGGAATGCGGTTGCTCACCAAAGCGAGCGAGAAGTTCAGGCGTTCGAGCAGAGCGCCGGTGTTGACCCAGTAGGTCGCCACATCCGGGTAGCCGGTCGGCGCGATGTAGCCGTAGAGCGGCTCGCCCATCTTGGAAATCCACTGGACGAGCGCGGGGCGCGCGTCCGTGTCCGCGCCGAGCGTGCGGATAGAACTGACGGCAAGCTCGAACGGCGTCTTGATCTTCGCGCGGCGCGCGTCCGTAGAGTTGAACTCCGGCGAGTAGAAGATCGCGCGCAGCGTCGTCTTGATGTCGCCGTTCGACTTGTGGAACGCGTCGGCGACGCGGGCGACGAGCGCAGGGCTGGGGTCGTCCGAGACGAAGTAGCGGCAGAGCTTCGTCGCGATGAACTTCGCGGTCGCGGGCTGCGCGACGAGGATGTCCAAAACCTTCTCGCCGTCTTCCATCCCGCCGCCGCCCGGAATCTTCTGGCCGAGTACGACCTTCTCGCCTTCGTCGTGCGTGCGGGAGTTGAAGTAGAACGTGCCGGCGCGCGAGTCCTGCCCCGCGTCGTCGCCGTAGATGCCGCCGCCGCGCGGCTGGTAGATCGTCCAGCCGGTGAAGGCGCGCGCCACCTCCTGAACGTCCTTCTGCGTGTAGCCGCCGTCAACGCCCATCGTGTGCAGTTCCATCAGCTCGCGCGCATAGTTCTCGTTGATGCCGCGCTTCGGTCGGTTCTGCTGCTGCGGTCGCTGCGCGTTCTGACCCTGCCGGGCCACCTCGGCCTGCATTCGCGCGCGCGCCTCGCCGTCGCGCATCCGTGCGCCGCCGAAGAGGCCGCCCGCGCGCATCGGGCCGACGCCGATGTCGGCCTGCTGGCGTCGGAACATGGCGCGGTTCGCCTGCGCGTTGGGGCTGACGCTCTGGAAGTTGTCGAGGTAGAAGAGCATCGCCGGACTCTTGGCCGTCGCTTCGAGAAGGTCGCGGAAGTTGCCGAGCGCGTTCGGTCGAATCACGTCGCGGTCGTAGGAGGTGAGGAACCAGCGGTCGGCACCTTTCTGCGCGTAGATGTTGAAGTGATTCTCCCAGAAGTTGACCATCACCTCCTGCAACTGCCGCTCGGAATAGACGGCGCGGATGACGCGCGACGAGTCGAGTTCGGACATGATGCGCTGCGGGTTTTCGAGTCCGTTCTCGCGCATGTACTCCATGATGGCCTGACGGTACGCGCGGCGCTGCGGGTCTGCGTCCTGCGCCTGCTGCTTCGCGGCTTGCGGGTTGAGTTGCGCGTTCTGCGCCTCGCCGATCAGCCTCTCGGCGTCGGGGTTCACGGCGTTCGGGTTGGCCTGCCGGTTGGCTTGCGGCGCGGGCGTCATCAACTTGTCGTCCTGCTGCTGGCCCTGGGCCTGCGATTGTTGCGTCTGCTGACGCGCTTGCTGTTGTTGCAGAAGCGAGGCCAGCTCCGGCGGCAACTTGCCTTCGCGCTGCAAGCGGCGGAGCAGTTGATTCGGCTGCGGGTAGCGCGCGAGAAGCTCGCCGGTCGTCAGTTGGAGCGTCGGGTAGCTCCTGAGTTTCGCTTCGAGCGCCGAGTCGTCAATCGCCTGCGGGTTGAGCTGCTGCTCGATGTAGTTCTTGAGTCCGATCTTCTCGACGCGCTCAACGTCGCCGGGGCGCGCGCCGAAGCCGAGGCGGTTGAGCACGTGGACGACGCGCTGCTCCTCGGTCAGCTTCTGCGCGGCGGACTGCTTCGCCGCGACGGTCTGCGCGGCGGCGGCGGCGGCGAAAAGGCTGTTCGCCAAAAGCGCGGACGCGCACAGGAGCGCGAAGGAGCGCGCGAGCGTGCGGCGGCGGGAAGAAAAAAAGGCTTTCATGACTGGCTCCGATTTCTTCAAAACTCTTCTTCTAAAATTGCCGCGGAGGCCGCGACTTCGGACCTTCCGACTGCCAGTTTAGACGCGCGCGCCGCGCCGATAGTTGGAAAAAGTTAAGAGCGCGGCGCTCGCGCGAAAGCCGCATTTTTACCGGCGATTTTCGCTACTGCCGCGAGGGGCGCGGGTAGCTGACCGGGCTGCGGTTGCCGTCGCGGTCAACGGCGCGCACGCCGAAAAAGTAGTTGTCCTTCGAGAGTCCGGCGACGGTGTAGCTCGTCACGTTTCCGACCCAGCGCGAGTGCGTCCAAACGGGTTCGGTCGTGTCGCGCCAGACGACTTCGTAGCCCGCGAGGTCAGGCTCCTTGTTCGCGTCCCACTGCAAGTCCGTGTCGTTCGTCAGGCGGCGCGTCAGGATGCGCGCGTTCGACGGTCGCGCCGGCGCGAGCGCGAGCGCGGCCAGCGCGGCACAGTTCACGCGCGCGACCTGCGCGATGTAGGCGAAGTCGTCGAACTGCGGCAGGTCGCCGAACTGCACTCCGTTCTCGACGCGGACGTTCTGGTGCTGGTGGTTGTAGTTCTCGTTCGGCTCGGTGAAGCGCACGGCGGCGTAGCCGTTCTCAAGGAAAGGAATGTGGTCGCCGCCGCGCAGGTATCGGTCGCGGCGATAGACCATCCGGACGCGGAAAGTCGGCAGATATTTTTCAGCCGTCTCCCTGATGAAGCGCGCGAGCTGTCGCGACTGCGAGTCGTTCTCGCCGCCGACGCTGCGGCGTATGTTCGCCTCCTCCGGCGTCTCGTTCGACGGCACGCCCTCGGAGAAGACGCGCACGGTTCGGTTGTCGCGCTCGCCGCTTGCGCCCGTCGAGCTTCCGATGATGTCGTTGTCGAGCATCGCGTCAACGTTCATCCGCTGCTTCTTCGCCTGCTCGGCGAAATAGGTCGAGCCGACGAGTCCCTGCTCCTCGCCCGCGACCGTCATGAAGATGATCGTCGCGTCGAACTGCCGCTTCGACATCACGCGCGCAAGCTCCATGACGGCGGCAGTGCCCGAAGCGTCGTCGTTCGCGCCCGGCGCGTCGCACGCGGCGTCGGTCGGACTCGTGCACATCGAGTCGTAGTGGCCGCTGACGACATAGACGCGATCCTTCGACTCGGCCTGCGTTCCCGGAAGAGTCGCGACGACGTTCGTCAGCCGTGTCGCTTTTTGAATCCGCTGGTAGCGACCGGGCTGCTGCTCGAAGCTTTGCAGCTCGACCTTCAGGCGACCGCCGGAGTCGCGGCTGTACTGCTGCATCTGCTGATAAATCCAGTCGCGCGCCGCGCCGATGCCGCGCGCCGGGTCGTCCTGCGCGGAGAGCGTGTTGCGCGTGCCGAAACTGACGAGCTTGCGGACCGTGCGCTCGATGTTGCGCGCGTCAATCTCGCGCAGCATCGCGGCGATCTCCGGCTGCGGTCGGGCCGTGGGCACGCCGCGCGTGACTTCCGCCGCGCCTTTCGTCGGCGCGGCGTGCGCGCCCGTGCGTCTGGTCGCGCGGCTGGTTTGCGCGAGCAGACGCGGCGCGGGCGGAGTCAGAAGGAGTGCGAGCAAAATAGTGGAGACGAACGAGAGCCGGAATGACGGGACACGTCTGTTCATTTCTCTTCCCTTCTTCGAGCTTGCTTGGTGTGCTTTGGCTCTAAGTTAGCGCACGGGCGGCGCGGCGGGCAACACGCGGGGCGCGGCCCGTCCGTCGGCGCAGACTTCGCGCAGACGTTCGCCGTGCGCTCGGTCGTGTGCACAGACTATCTCTCGTTCCGCTGTGGCGGCGATGATTTTTTGTCCTGATGTTCAGGAAGCAGGAGGCGAAGGCGCTCGCGCGGCGCGGTCAACGCTTAACCCGGTTCGCCGTTCGCGCCGCCCGAATGCGCCGCCCGCTCGCGCTCGCCGGCGATGAGGAGGCGGCGCAGGATTTTGCCGGAAGGCGACTTCGGTATCTGCGCGACGAACTCGACGCGCCGAACCTTCTTGTAGGGCGCGACGCGCTCGGCGACGAAGCAGATGACCTCTTCGGTCGTCATCGTCCGATTATCTTTAAGGACGACGAACGCCTTGGGCACTTCGCCGGCCTCTTCGTCGGGACTCGGAACGACGGCGACATCCTCGACCGAAGGGTGCGTGAGCAGGAGGGCTTCGAGTTCGGCGGGCGGCACCTGAAAGCCCTTGTACTTGATGAGTTCTTTGGCGCGGTCAACGATGTAGAAGCAGCCGTCTTCGTCGGCGTAGCCCACGTCGCCCGTGTGCAGCCAGCCCTCGGAGTCAATCGTCCGCGCGGTCGCTTCGGGTCGGTTGAGGTAGCCCTTCATCACCTGCGGGCCGCGGACGCAAATCTCCCCGCGCCCGCCCGCGCCGAGTTCCTCGCCCGTCTCGACCGAGACGACTTTGCATTCGGTGTTCGGCACGCAGACGCCGACCGAGCCGGGCTTGTTCATCCCCTGAAGCGAGACGTGCGTCGCCGGACTCGCCTCCGTCATGCCGTAGCCCTGCACGATCTCGCAAGCGAGACGCGCCGAGCACTCGCGCGTCAACTCCGCGCCCAGCGGCGCAGCGCCGGAGAAGATCAACTTCAGCGACGAGAGGTCGTAAGAATCAACCAGCGGGTGCTTGGCGAGCGCGAGCACGACGGGCGGGACGAGGTGCGCGAGCGTGACGCGTTGGTCGCGCACGACGCGGAGCAACTGCTCGAAGTCGAAGCGCGGCAGCGTGACTATCGTCGAGCCGCACCAGAGTCCGTGGTTGAGAATCACGACGAGTCCGTAGATGTGGAACATCGGCAGGACGCAGACCAGCGTCTCGCGCTCCCAGTCGTAGCCCGCGCCTTTGAGTTGCGAGAGGTTCGCGACGAGGTTGCGGTGCGTCAGCATCACGCCCTTGCAGACGCCCGTCGTGCCGCTCGAATACGGGAGCACGACCAAATCTTCGCGCGGGTCAACGCCAGCGCGCCCGTCGGTCGAGCGTGCGCCGCCTTCCGTCAGAGACGAGAAAGGAGTCGCGCCCTCTGCCTCGCCGAAGACGAAGAACTCTTCGACGCCCGCCGCGCACGCGACCGCGCGCACGCCTCCGAGCAGTTGCGGCGTCGTGACGAGATACTTCGCGCCCGCGTCGCCGAGTTGCTTGCCGACCTCGTCGGGAGTCGAGAGCGGGTTGATCGGCGTGACGACGCCGCCGAGCGAGGCGACGGCGTGGAAGGCCACGACGTAGTCCGGCGTGTTCGGGCTGAGGATGGCGAGCACGTCGCCCTTGCGAAGCCCGCGCCGCGCGAGGCCGGAAGCGGCGAGACTTATCGCCTCGACGAGCTGCGCGTAGGTCGTCGTGCGCCCGCTCACGCCGTCAACTATCGCGGGCTTGTCGGCGAAACGCGCCGCGCCCCCGAAGACGAACTCGGTCAGCGACACGTCGGGGATTGAAACGTCGGGGAAAGGGCTTCGGAAGATCATTCGTCCTCCTTTAAAAGCAGTGACGAGTGGAGAGTGACGAGTGACGAGTTGAAGGCAGAGAGCTAAAAGCCAACAGCTAAAAGCCAGCAGCTTTGCGGCTCGTCACCCGTCACTCGTCACTGCTTTCGACTTCAGCGGATTCGGTAGGCGCGACCGCGGACGACGACGACGACTTCGCCGCCGAGTTGGTCGGCGACGCGACCGAGTTCGGGAATGTCGGCGACGAGCGCGCGATACGAGTCGGTGCCGCGGTGGACGCCGGTCGAAGACATCGAAGGCTTGTAGTTAACATCAACCCACGCGCCGCCCTCGCGGCGGAATCTGTGGCCCGCGACGTTGCGCGTCTCGGCGTCGCTCGCCGCCGCGCCGTCCTCCTCGGTCTTCGCGTGCTTGTCGTCGGAGGGGCGCGCGCGGCGCGCGGTCGTGCTGGCCGCGCCCCGGTCGCGGTCTTCCTTCATCACGCCGGAGGCGAGGCCGCCCGCGATGGCCGCGTTGCGACCGCCGTTGACGGACTCGTTCTGCCTGCCGTTGACGGTCGCGCCCGACTGTCCGCGAGAGCCGTCGGGCGACTGCTGCTGCGCCTCGCCGCGTGAAAGGTTGCTGGTGCGTTGCTGCGACTGATCCGTCCCGGTCTCGACCGGCTGCGCGGCTCTCGGCTGTTCTCTCGTCACCGTGACGGTCTCGGATGCCGCAGTCTTCTGCTCCGGGGGCGGCGGCTCATCTTTCGGCGGAGCGGGCGGCGACGCCGCGTCCAAGCTGTCCGTCCTCGCCGACGAAGACGGGCCGCCCGCGGGCGACTCTCTCGCCGGCTCGTTCTCCGACGCCGTCGCGCCGGTCGAAGCCGGGGCGTGGGCGGCAGCGCCGCCAGCCGCGTTGCCCGCCGCCGCCGAAGGCACCGAGGCGTTCGCGTTCGTCGCCGTGTTTGAAGTCGGCTGCAAAGCGCCGCTCGCGTCCGTCGTCTGGTCGCTCGTGATTGGGCTTCGCGGCGCGGATGTGCTCGCGGACTGCGCCACGCGCTCTTCGGCCCGGCGCGAGCGCAGCGTGACGAACGTGACGGCGGCGACGAGGCACATGGCAAGCACGGGCGCGACGTAGCGAAGCGCTCCCGGCTCGAACATCGCGGCGAACCACGCGCGCAGGCGAGAAGGCTCGGACGTTGTCGCGGGCACAGAGGCGGCGGCGCGCTTTTCGATCATGCCCTCGACGCCCGCGGCGCGCGCGAGGTTGACGACGAGTCCGCGACACTCATCGCAGTCGGCGAGGTGCGCCGACGCGGCGACGCGCGCCGACGCGGGCAGAGAGCCTTCGGCGAAAGCGCTCAACTCGTCGGCGTCGAGGTGCGCCGTTGCGCCCCCCGCGGTCGCGCCGTTGCCGCGCGGGCGCGACCCCGCCGCCGCGCCCGGCAGCCTCCGAAGCAACGAGTCAATCTCCTTGTCGAAGCCCTCTTCCATCTCGCGAAAACTCTGAACCGCGTCTCACACGAACAAGCCGCGTGTCGCGGACTCGAAAACTCTGCTCGAAAAATTCACGCCTTCGGGCGCTCAACGTCTGAACGAACGGCCTTCAAAAACTTGCGCTTCCCGCGGTCTGTCTCAACCGAACAACTCCGACGTTGAGACCTGTTCGACTCGCGCGAAGCTCGTCGCCTCGACCGAAGTTCACTCGAACAACTCTTCGCGTCGCTCCGCCGACGGCGCGGCCTCCGCCAGGAGCATCGAGCGTATGTCGGCGTCCGACTGCGCGTGCGCGGCGGAGGCCAACGTGCGCGCGACCTCTTCGCGCGTCCACTTGCGCTCGGCGACGAGCGTCGCCTCGACGCGCTTGCGAATCTCCGCGTGCAGGCGCGTCAGCCTCCGACTCGCCGTCGCCTCGTGGACGCCCAGAACCGCGCCCGCCTCCTTCAGACGCAGGCCGTCGAAGTAGTAGAGCTTGACGAGCAGGCGGTCTTCCGCGTCGAGCGTGCCCAGCGCGAGCGCGAGCGCCTCTTCGACGGCGCGTGCCGACTCGTGCCCGGCCAGTTCGCTTTCGGGGTCGGGCGCGGCGGCTGCGCGCCAGCCGTCCGTCTCGTTCGACTCGGCGGCGGCGCGGTCGAACTCCGAAGGCTCCTCGGTCTGCACGAGCCGCGACGTGCGCCGGTGCCGGTCAATCGCGAGCTGGCCGACGACCGCGCGCAGCCAACCGCCGAGACTGCCGCAGCCCGAATAGTAAGCGAGCTTGCCCGCGGGCCGCCCGTCCGCGCGCGCGCGCAGGCCGTAGAGTTCGGCCCAGACCGAGCCGGCCAACTCTTCCGCCTCCGACTCGCCCGCGCTCGACGCGCGCGCGGCGGAGAGAACGGTCGCGCGGTACTGCTCGATCAACTCGTCCCACGCCGCCGCGTCGCCGCACCCGCACTCGACGACGAGCAGGAGTTCGTCCGCGTGCAGCCCGTCAATGAAGTCGCCGACATTCTTCGCCGAGGCGTCCGGCGAGTGCTTGAGCAGATACTTCTCGACCGTCGCGCGCACGCGCGCGGCGACCGCAGAACGGTCGGCCTTGCCCGCGCGCTTGCTGCGCGCGAGCAGCCGCGCCGAACCTTCGGCGATGAGTTGTTCGACGTTCGTCGGCATCCCTTTCAAGACGCGCCAGATGCCCCTTGATCGGCCTCTCATGCTATCACGAACCGCCGCGCGCGGCTCACAACTTTAGACTTTTGACACGACAATTGAAATGATGAATGATGAGCGCGGAACGACGGACGAGAACGGGCAAGTCGCTTTTCATTCATCGCTCATCATTCCGCGTTCATCATTTAAATTTCATGCTTCGCGTCACGGAAATCTTCCGCTCGATTCAGGGCGAGTCAACACACGCCGGACGGCCCTGCTCGTTCGTGCGTCTGACCGGCTGCCCGATGCGCTGCACTTGGTGCGACAGCGAATACACGTTCACGGGCGGCGCGCGCGTCTCAATCGAAGATGTGATGCGGCAGGTGCGTGCCTTCGGTTGCCAACTGGTCGAAGTGACGGGCGGCGAGCCGCTCGCGCAGAGGGAAGCGTTCGAGCTTGTCCGCCGGCTGTGCGACGAGGGCTTTGAGGTCTTGATCGAGACCGGCGGCTACGTCTCGACCGAGGGCGTGGACGAGCGCGCGAAGATCATCCTCGACGTGAAGTGCCCCGCGTCGGGCGAGGCCGAGCGCAACCACTGGCCGAACCTCGAACGCCTGCGCGCCGACCGCGACGAGGTAAAATTCGTCGTCGCAGGCCGCGAGGACTGGGAGTTCGCGCGCGGCGTCATCGAGAAATACGACCTCGAACGCCGCTCGCTCGCCGTCCTCGTCTCGCCCGTCTGGGGCCAGACCGATTTGCGCGAACTCGCAGACCTCGTCGCGTCGAGCGGGCTGAACGTCAGGATGCAGTTGCAGCTACACAAGTACGTCTGGGGGCCGGAGACGCGCGGGGTCTGAACAGAAAATGATGAATGCGGAATGATGAATTAAAACCAGGCCGCGCTCGTCAAATTCATCACTCATCATTACACGTTCATCATTTCCTTTATGGGCGGGTTCGACGAAAAAGCTTTCGACGATTCGATTGACGAGATCGAAGAGACGGGCGAGGCACGGCCTGCCGACAAGGACGACTCATCACTCGTCACTCATCACTCATCACTCGGCTCGGCTGTTTGCCTCGTCTCCGGCGGGATGGACTCGTGCGTGACCGCCGCGATTGCGCGCGCCGAGAACGAGGAACTCGCGTTCCTGCACGCGTCCTACGGCCAGCGCACGGAGGCCCGCGAGCTTCGCGCGTTCGAGGAGCTTGCGGACTTCTACGGAGTCTCGCGGCGTCTCGTCGTCCCGCTCGAACATCTGGCGCGCGTCGGCGGCTCTTCGCTGACCGACTCTTCGATTCCGGTCTCCGACGCCGACCTCTCGTCGCGCGGGATTCCGACGAGCTACGTGCCTTTCCGCAACGCGCACCTGCTCGCCGCGGCGACGAGTTGGGCCGAAGTCATCGGCGCTGCGCGAATCTACATCGGCGCGGTCGCGGAAGACTCTTCGGGCTACCCGGACTGCCGTCCGGAATTCTACGAAGCATTCCAGCGCGTCATCGAAGTCGGCACGCGCCCCGAAACAAAGATTGAGATCAGGACGCCGGTCATACACATGAGCAAGGCCGAGATCGTCCGCCGCGGCGTCGAACTCGGCGCGCCGCTGCGCCTGACGTGGTCTTGCTATCAAAGTGAGGAGAAAGCTTGCGGGCGCTGCGACTCGTGCGCGCTGCGGCTGCGGGCGTTCCGCGCGGCGGGCGTGGAAGACCCCGTCCCTTACGCTTAAAGGCTCGCAAAACCTGCGCCCGTGCTGCTAGAATAGCCACAGAAATGACAACCGACCGCGCCTCGCACGCATCATAAGCGCGGCCTCGAACACGGGAAGCCCGGCAATAATTCAGTCAGCAGGAGACCACCATCATGCGCTTCAAATCAACGTTGAAAATTCTCCTCGCCGCCGTCGTCATCGCGGCGTGCGCCGCCGTCGCTTCGGCGCAGACGACGCAGGTCGAGGGCACCGTCAAGCTCAAGCAGGCCGACGGCACCGAAGCTCCCGTCGCCGGCGCGCAGGTTGACATCTACCGCACCGACATCAAGTCGGACTTCCACGTCAAGACCGACAAGAAGGGGCACTACCTCCACGCCGGACTGCCTTTCGTCGGGACTTACACGATCATCGTCAGCGCGCCCGGCGCGCAGCCGGCATGGGCCTCCGGGCTTCGCTTCACGCAGGTTCAGGAAAAGGACTTCACGCTCTCGCCCGGCGACGGCTCGACGCTGACGCTCGACAAGGTCAAGGCCCTGGAGGCCGGCGGCGGCGGCCCGCGCACTGGCGGTACGCCGCCCGCGGCTGAGAGCAAGGAAGCCAAGGCCGCGCGCGAGGAGTTGGAGCGGAAGAACGCCGAGATTCAGAAGAAGAACGAGGAGATCACGAAGGGCAACGAGGCCGTCAGCCGGACGTTCAAGGCGGGTAACGACGCGATGGCGGCGGGGCGCATTGACGAGGCCATCGCCTCGTACCAGGAGGGTCTCGCCGTCCGGCCCGAAGAGACCGCCCTTCTCATCCGTCTCTCCGAGGCTTACCGCATGCGCGGCGTCAACCGCTTCAACGCGGCCATCAAGGCGACCGACAACGACGCCAAGACTCAGGGCATTGAGGCCGCCAAGAAGGACTGGACTGATTCCGCCGCGAGTGCCGACAAGGCCCTGGCCGCGGCCAACGCCGTCACCCCGACCGCCGAGAACCAGGCCACCGTCGCGCAGAACAAACTGGCCGCGATCACCGTCCGCGCGCTCGCGCTCCACTTCGTCGCGACGAAGGTTGACCAGACGCAGGCGCAGGCCGCCTGGGACGCGTATCAGGCCATGATCGCCGCGGAGACCGACCCGGCCAAGAAGGCGAAGGACAGGTCTGAGGCGCTTCAGACGCTCTTCGACGCCAACGCCCTCGACCTCGCCATCGCCAAGTCGCGCGAAGTTCTGGCCGAGAACCCGGACGACGTTGACGCCAACCGCATCCTCGGACTCGCCCTGATTTCGAACAACACGACGAACGACAAGGCGAAATTCCAGGAGGCATCGAACTACCTCCAGCACTACGTTGACAAGGCCCCGGACAGCGACCCGCTGAAGGCCTCGACGAAGGAGGCGCTCGACTACCTGAAGACCAACGAGAACGTCAAGCCGGAGAAGACCACGACCCGCCAGCCGGCGCGCCGGCACTGACGCTTCGTTAAACAATTTCGAGGCTTAAAAGCCAAGGCCCGCGTCCGAGTGCTCGACTCGGACGCGGCTTTTTTATTGATTCTGGAAATCATCTTGACAGCTTCCGGTTTAAACAGTAACATACTTACGGCAAACGCTGTTTGGGAACGTTTGCCAGTTGCCGACCGTGCGGTTGTCGGTTCGACCTGCCCCGCGCCCGGCCTGCCCCGCCCGTCTCGCTGTTCTTAAACTACGGAACTTCTCCAACGATGTCAGCCAAACTCGGCGAAATCCTCGTCCGCGAAAATCTCCTGACCCCGCAGCAGCTACGCGAGGCGCTCGAATTCCAGCGCGAGCACGGCGGGCGTCTGGGCTTCAACCTCGTCAAGATGGGGATGGTCTCTGACGACATGATCACCGCCGTCCTCTCCCGGCAGTACGGGGTGCCTTCGGTCAACCTCGAACTGTTCGACATTGACGAGCCGGTCATCCGCCTCATCCCGCGCGACGTGGCGGAGAAGTATTCGGTGCTTCCCCTCTCGCGCGTCGGGGCGACGCTGACGCTGGCGATGGTTGACCCGACCAACGTCTTCGCGATGGACGACATAAAGTTCATGACGGGCCTCAACATCGAGCCTGTCGTCGTCTCGGAGGCCAGCGTTCAGGACGCCATCTCGCGGTACTACTCGCAGTCGCGCGAGATCGAGCTGGCACGCAACGTCGAGTCCGAGGACGAGAGCGCGAACGGCAACGGCCACCACGACGCCCTGCCCGGCTCGACGATGACGCTCGACCAGCTCGACTTCGACGCCGACGGGGCCGACAACCTCGAAGTCGTTGACGAAGAGGAAGAGATCGACCTCTCGAACCTCACGCGGATGAGCGAGGACGCGCCCGTCGTCCGGCTCGTCAACGTGCTTCTGTCCGACGCCTTGCAGCGCGGCGCGTCCGACATCCACATCGAGCCTTACGAAAAAGAGATGCGGATACGCTTCCGCATTGACGGCGTGCTCTACGACGTGATGCACCCGCCGATGCGCCTCCGCGACGCGCTCATCTCGCGCATCAAGATCATGTCGAAGCTCGACATCGCCGAGAAGCGCCTGCCGCAGGACGGTCGCATCAAGATCAAGTTGAAGGCGCACGGGCGCTCGCGCGAACTGGACTTCCGCGTCTCGACGCTCCCGACGCTCTTCGGCGAGAAGGTCGTGCTCCGCCTGCTCGACAAGGAGCGGCTGATGCTCGACATGACGAAGCTCGGCTTCGAGCCGGAGTCGCTCGTCAAGTTCCAGCGCAACATCACGAAGCCCTACGGCATGGTTCTCGTCACCGGCCCGACCGGCTCCGGCAAGACGAACACGCTCTACTCGGCGCTCCAGACCCTCAACCAGCCGGAGACGAACATCATGACGGCGGAAGACCCGGTCGAGTTCAACCTGCCCGGCATCAACCAGGTTCAGATGAAGGAGCAGATCGGGCTGAACTTCGCCGCGGCACTCCGCTCGTTCCTCCGGCAAGACCCGAACATCATCCTCGTCGGCGAAATCCGCGACTTCGAGACCGCCGAGATCGCCATCAAGGCCGCGCTCACGGGCCACCTCGTCCTCTCGACGCTGCACACCAACGACGCACCCTCCACCATCTCCCGCCTGATGAACATGGGCATCGAGCCTTTCCTCGTCGCCACCTCTGTGAACCTCATCCAGGCGCAGCGACTCATCCGCCGCGTCTGCAAGGACTGCAAGGTCGAGAACCCTCTGCCGCCGGAGGCGCTCGTCGAAGTCGGCTTCTCGCCGGAAGAATCGAAGACGCTGAAGACATACAAGGGCGCGGGCTGCAAGACCTGCAACAACACCGGGTACAAGGGGCGCATCGGCCTCTACGAGGTCATGGAAGTGACGGACGAGGTTCGCGAGTTGATCCTGATCGGCGCGTCGGCTTTGGAGCTGCGCAAGCGCGCCATCGAGGACGGCATGATCTCCCTGCGCGAGTCCGGCCTGCACAAGATTAGAAACGGCGTCACGACCATCGAAGAGGTCGTGCGAGAAACGGTTGCATAACAGATGAACAGGCTGCGCGTCGTAATTCTTTCGCTCCTAATCCTCGCAGCAATCGCGGGCGCTCTGCCCTTGACGGCGTCGCTCGCGAAGTGGAGTCGCTCCGTCGCCGTCAGGCATCACAGGCGGCACCGCCGCCACTCGCGCGCATGGTGGCGCAAGCATCGCGCACACGCGCGCGCGCGCCGCGAGCGCGCCGAACGAATCAGGCAGGTGCGCGAGACCGCCACGCAAACCGGCGGGGACGACCCGACCGCGCGCATGAGTGCCGCGGTCAACACCTCGCTCCTCTCATTCAACAACAACCCGGCGGGCGCGCCGGCGGTCGTCCCCGCCTCGGTCGTGCGCTCGTCACAGATGCCTTTCGGCTTCACCCCGCCGCACAACTGGACGCCCGTGCGCCGCACGCGCGGCGGCGAGGCCGTCTTCAACATCATGAATTCCGAAGGCCGGCCCGCGGGCACGGCCATCGTCTCGCCCGTTGCGCTCTCCGGCGCTTACGTCGCCGCCGCGCCGTCGAACGCGAAGTCGAAGACCATCGGCGGACTTCCCGTCACGGCTCTGCGCCGCACGGTCATTGACCGGATGGTCGCCGAGGGCGGCTGGGTGACGAACGACTACTTCCAGGAGTCGCAGGGCCGCCGCGTCTTCGTCGTCGTCGCGCAGACGGGCGCGCCGGGCGCTCCGACGCAGTCTTTGACCTTCTACTTCACGGAGATTGACGGTCGCGTTTACAGCCTCGCCACGACGACGCCCGTCGAGTTCGCCGAGCCGGTCGCCGCCGGCTCCGCGCAGTTGCTCGCCTCGCTCCACCCGGCGAGCAACAGCAACCTCGCCTCGCAAAAATAAACCCTGACACCGCGCGCGGGCGGTCTTCACACACCGACCGCCCCGCGCGCGACAAACGTCTCAACGCTCCACTGACGAACGACAGACGGGAAGGATCATGATCGGACAAGAACACACGCAGGAGCCTCTGGCGCTCTCGGACTTGCTGAAGAAGCTGATCGAGTTGGGCGGCTCCGACCTACACCTTACGACGAACACGCCGCCGCAGGTGCGCGTTGACGGACACCTCCGCCCGGTCGAGGGCATCCGCCCGCTCACCTCCGCCGACACCAAGTCGCTCGCCTACTCGGTGCTCACCGACGCGCAGAAGCACCGCTTCGAGGAGAACCTCGAACTCGACTTCTCGTTCGGCGTGCGCGGCCTCTCACGCTTCCGCGCCAACCTCTTCAACCAGCGCGGCGCGGTCGGCGCGGTCTTCCGCGCGATCCCCTACGAGATCAAAGATTTCGACCAGTTGGGCCTGCCGCCCGTCGTCGCGCAGCTCTGCGAGCGCCCGCGCGGACTCATCCTCGTCACCGGCCCGACGGGTTCGGGCAAGTCAACGACGCTGGCCGCGATGCTCGACAAGGTCAACCGCGAGCGCCACGAGCACATCGTCACCATCGAAGACCCGATAGAGTTCCTCCACTCGCACAAGTCCTGCATCGTCAACCAGCGCGAGGTCGGGGCGGACACGCGCGGCTTCTCCGACGCGCTCCGCACGGCTCTGCGTCAAGACCCGGACGTGGTGCTGGTCGGCGAAATGCGCGACCTCGAAACCATCGAGTCGGCTCTGCGAATCGCCGAGACGGGCCACCTGACCTTCGCGACGTTGCACACGAACTCCGCGGCGACGACCATCAACCGCATCATCGACGTTTTCCCTTCGGGCCAGCAGTCGCAGATACGCGCGCAGCTCTCGATGGTTCTGGAAGGCATCCTCTGCCAGACGCTGCTGCCGCGCGCCGACGGTCGCGGGCGCTGCATGGCGCTCGAAATACTCGTGCCCAACCCGGCCATACGCAACCTCATCCGCGAGGACAAGGTGCACCAGATTTACTCGATGATGCAGACCGGCCAGGGCAAGCACGGGATGCAGACGCTCAACCAGGCGCTCGCCACGCTCTACCACAAGCGGCTCATCACCCTGGAGATCGCCACCCAGCGCTCCTCGAACGCCGACGAGTTGCGCGAGTTGATCGAGCACGGCGCGGGCATCAACACCGGGGGCGTCGCGCCCGGACAGCCGCAGCAGAGGCCGCACCCCTCGCCCTACGCGCAGCCGCGACCCATCGGCGTGCGCCCCAACGGCAGATAATTGCGGAATGCGGATTTCGGATTGCGGGTTTAAGACAAATTTAGACCGCTGCTCCTTCTGATTTCTAATCCGAAATCCGCAATCCGAAATCCGCATTCAGGAGTTTTCAGAGATGCCCACATACGTCTTCAAAGGTCGGAACCGGCTCGGCGAGGTGATCGTCGGCGAGCGCGCGGCGGACAGCCGCGACATCCTGCGCCAACTCCTGCGGCGCGAGCAGGTGATGCTCACCTCCGTCAAGGAGAAGGGGCGCGAGGTCGCCGTGCCGAAGCTCTCAGGCCGGCGCAAGAAGGTGAAGGCCAAAGACCTCGCCATCTTCACGCGCCAGTTTTCGGTGATGATTGACGCGGGACTGCCGCTCGTCCAGTGTCTGGAAATTCTCGCGCAGCAGCAGGAGAACAAGTTTTTCGCGTCCGTGCTGACGCAGACCCGGCAGGACGTTGAGGAAGGCTCGACGCTCGCCGCCGCGATGTCGAAGCACCCCAAAGTCTTCGACCACCTCTTCGTCAACATGATCGAGGCCGGCGAGGCGGGCGGCATCCTCGACCTCATCCTCCAGCGCCTTTCGACCTACATCGAGAAGATCGTCAAGCTGCGCCGCGACGTGATCTCGGCGATGATCTACCCGGCTGCGGTCGTCGTCATCGCGGTCGCCGTCATCGCGGTCATCATGGTCTTCGTCATCCCTTCGTTCCAGAGCATCTTCACGGGGCTGCTCGGCCCCGGCGAGCAGCTCCCGCTCCCGACGCGCATCGTCGTCGGCATCAGCGACTTTCTCGCCAGCATCTACGGCCTCGTCATCCTCGGCGTCATCATCGGCATGGTCGTCGCGGTGCGCGCCTACTACCAGACGCCGCGTGGGCGCAGGCAGATGGACTCGCTGATGCTGAAGATTCCGATACTCGGCGCGATCCTGCGGAAGATCGCGGTCGCGCGCTTCTCGCGCACGCTCGCGACGCTCTTGTCTTCGGGCGTGCCCATCCTGCAATCGCTCGACATCACGGCGCGCACCGCCGGCAACGTCGTCATCGAAGAGGCGATCACGAAGATACGCGTCGGGGTGGAGCGCGGCGAGTCGGTCGTCGAGCCTCTGAAGGCGACGGACGTGTTCCCGAACATGGTCGCGCAGATGGTCGGCATCGGCGAGCAGACGGGCGCGCTCGACTCGATGCTCGGC
Organism: Pyrinomonadaceae bacterium; assembly: GCA_035652995.1. Taxonomy (GTDB): domain Bacteria; phylum Acidobacteriota; class Blastocatellia; order Pyrinomonadales; family Pyrinomonadaceae; genus QHXN01. The sequence goes on along the minus strand of DASRCS010000209.1, from coordinate 8,044 downwards.
AAGATAGCGGACTTCTACGAGCAGGAGGTTGACTCCGCAATCGCCAGCCTCCTGACCCTGATCGAGCCGGTCATGATCGGCTTCCTCGGCGTCACCATCGGCTCCATCGTCATCTCGATGTACCTCCCCCTCTTCACGCTCATCGGCAAGCTCGCGGAGGCGCACTAAAAGCCCCGGCCACCAACCTCAAAACAGAGCGCCGAACTCTGAAACAAACGCCCGCGCGACTCTTCACTCGCGCGGGCGTTTCATTTGTTCTCGGCCTTCCCTCTTGAGACTTTCGCGGGCGTTCTCTAAAATCGCCGCGGAGGTTGAGACAAAGCGACTTCTCTACACTCCCGACCTCAGCACACGCCCGACGAATTACGAATAATGCCTATGTTTGAACAAGCCTTCAAAAACATTGACGACGTTCTGTGGAAAGAGGCCGGATGTACGACGGAACTCGACTACACGGAGCAGACTTCCTGGCTACTCTTCCTGAAATACCTCGACGGGTTGGAGCAGGACAGGGCCTTAGAGGCGGAGCTTGAGGGGAAGAGATATACGTTCATCCTCGAAGAGCCGTACCGCTGGGAGAGTTGGGCCGCGCCGAAGGGCAAGGACGGCAAACTCGACCACAACAGGGCGCAGACGGGCGACGACCTGCGCGACTTCGTTAATCTCAAACTCTTCCCATACCTGCACGGCTTCAAACAGAAGGCGACGGGGCCGAACACCATCGAATATAAGATCGGGGAGATATTCGGGGAGATAAAGAACAAGATTTCCAGCGGCTACAACCTGCGCGAGATTATTGACCACATTGACGAACTGCGCTTCCGCTCGCAGACGGAGAAGCACGAGCTTTCGCATCTCTACGAAGCGAAGATCAGGAATATGGGGAACGCGGGCCGGAACGGCGGCGAGTATTACACGCCGCGCCCGCTCATCCGCGCCATCGTAGAAGTAGTGCAGCCGCGCATCGGCGAGCGCATCTATGACGGCGCGTGCGGCTCGGCGGGCTTTCTGTGCGAGTCGTTCGATTTCATGAAGGCCAAGACGGGACTCACCACGAAGGATTTGGACACGCTTCAGGCGCGCACCTTCTACGGGAAGGAGAAGAAGTCGCTGGCCTACGTCATCGCCATCATGAACATGATTCTGCACGGCATCGAGGCTCCGAACATCGTCCACACGAACACGCTGACGGAGAATCTCGCCGACATACAGGACAAAGACCGTTTCGACGTGGTGCTGGCGAATCCGCCTTTCGGCGGCAAGGAGCGCAAGGAGGTGCAGCAGAACTTCCCGATACGCACGGGCGAGACGGCGTTTCTTTTCCTGCAACACTTCATCAAGATTTTGAAGGCGGGGGGCAGGGGCGGCGTGGTCATCAAGAATACTTTTCTCTCGAACACGGACAACGCCTCGGTGAGCTTGCGGAAACTTTTGTTGGAGAGTTGCAACCTTCACACCGTGCTCGACTGCCCCGGCGGCACGTTTCAGGGCGCGGGCGTGAAGACCGTCGTACTCTTCTTCGAGAAGGGAGCGCCGACGCGCAAGGTCTGGTTTTATCAACTCGAACCGGGACGCAGCCTCGGCAAGACCAACCCGCTCAATGATGAAGACCTCAGGGAGTTCGTCGCGCTGCAAAAGACGTTCGCGGATTCGCCGAAGTCTTGGAGCGTTGACGCCGCGGAGATTGACTCGAAGACATTGGACCTGTCGGTGAAGAACCCAAACGGTGGCGAGGAAGTGACGCACCGCAGCCCTGAGCAAATCATCAGCGAAATCGCTGCGCTAGATGCTGAAAGTGTAAAAGTGCTGCAAACTATTAACACGCTTCAGGCCGGCATTTCGCAGAAAAGCAAAGAGTGGGTTAAGAAACGGCTTGGCGACGTTTGCACACTCCAAAGAGGTTATGATCTGCCAACCCGTTTAAGAGTTGCTGGAAAGTTCCCATTAGTAACTTCCAGCGGTATCACGGATAGTCACAATGAATTTAAGGTCAAAGGCCCAGGAGTCGTAACTGGACGAAGCGGAAGCATCGGAAACGTTTTTTATATTGAAGAGGATTTTTGGCCGCTTAACACGGCGCTTTATGTGAAAGACTTTCATGGCAACGACCCAAAATTTGTTTATCGATTACTAACTCAATTCGATTTAGAACGGTTCGCTACCGGCGCGGGTGTTCCTACTCTCAATCGCAATTTTGTGCATGACGAGATCGTTGTTATTCCGCAATCGCCGACCGAGCAGAGAGCTATTGTCTCGAAACTTGATTCTTTAGAAAAAGAAACCCAGCGCCTCGAATCCATCTACCGACAAAAGCTCGCCGCGCTGGACGAGTTGAAAAAGTCTCTGCTTCACAAAGCCTTCAACGGCGAACTGTCGTAAATGGAGAATTGATAAGGGACAATTGAAAATGGGGAATGTGGTAAAAGAGAAGTCGTTTGCTTTCGCGGTGCGTGTGGTGAACCTTTATAAGCACCTGTCTTCGGAAAAGAAAGAGTATGTCATCTCGAAACAATTACTGAGGTCAGGAACAGCCATCGGCGCTCTGGTGCGTGAGGCGGAGCAGGCGGAAAGCAAACCCGATTTCATCCACAAAATGGCTATCGCCCTCAAAGAAGCTAACGAAACCGAATACTGGCTCGACCTGCTCCATGAAACCAAATACCTTGAACCAGCCGCTTTCTCCTCCATCCAACGAGACGCTACCGAACTTCTCAAACTCCTCACCAGTATTATCAAATCAGCAAAAAGCAGCTTGAAATAATGTCCCTTATCAATTATCAACTATCCATTATCCATTGAACGAAGCCGAAACCAGAGCCGAACACATTGACCCCGCGCTCAGAGAGGCGGGCTGGGGCGTCGTAGAAGAGAGCCGCATCCGCCGCGAGTTCCCCATCACGCTCGGACGGCTCGAAGGCAACGGGCGGCGCGGCAAGGCTCTGACCGCCGATTACGTGTTGGTTTACCGTAACCGTATGCTCGCCGTCGTCGAGGCGAAGGCTTGGGACAAGCCGCTCACCGAAGGCGTCGGGCAGGCGAAGAACTACGCCGGGAAACTGAAGGTCCGTTTCGCCTACTCCACCAACGGGCGCGGCATCTACGCCGTGGATATGCTCACCGCCAAAGAAGGCGACGCGACGCGCTTCCCCACGCCGGAAGAACTCTGGGACTCGACCTTTGCCGAGCCGAACGACTGGCGCGACCGCTTCGCCGCCGTCCCCTTCGAGGACAGGGGCGGCTACTTCCAGCCGCGCTATTATCAGGACATCGCCATCGAGCGCGTGCTCGAAGCCGTCGCCGACAAACGAGAGCGCATCCTGCTCACGCTCGCCACTGGCACGGGCAAGACCTTCATCGCCTTTCAAATCGCGTGGAAGCTCTTTCAAAGCCGCTGGAACAAAGACAATTCACAATTGACAGTGGACAATGGGCAAAGGGCGTCGGGGTGTCCATTGTCCACTGTCAATTGTCAATTAAATCTCCGCCGCCCGCGCATACTCTTCCTCGCCGACCGAAACATCCTCGCCGATCAGGCGTACAACGCCTTCGCCGCCTTCCCCGAAGATGCGCTCGTCAGAATCGAACCCGAAGACATACGCAAGCGCGGCAAAGTGCCGAAGAACGGCAGCCTCTTTTTCACAATCTTCCAGACCTTCATGAGCGGCCCGCCGAAAGACGGCCAGCCCTCGCCATACTTCGGCGAGTACCCGCCCGACTTCTTCGACTTCATCGTCATAGACGAATGCCATCGCGGCGGCGCGAACGACGAAAGCAACTGGCGCGGCATCCTCGAATACTTCTCGCCCGCCGTCCAACTCGGCCTGACCGCGACGCCCAAACGCAAAGACAACGTGGACACCTACGCCTACTTCGGCGAGCCTGTCTTTATCTACTCGCTCAAGGAAGGCATCAACGACGGCTTTCTCACGCCCTTCAAGGTGAAGCAGTTTTCCACAAGCCTCGACGACTACACGCACACGCCCGACGATTCAATCGTCGAAGGCGAAATCAGGCACGGAAAGCGATATACGGAAGAAGACTTCAACCGCATCATCGTCATACCGGAACGCGAGGCGTACCGCGTCAAACTCTTCATGGAGCAAATCAATCAGGACGAGAAGACTCTGGTGTTTTGCGCCACGCAGGAGCACGCGCTTTTGGTGCGCGACCTCATCAACCAGATAAAGACCAGCCGCGACCCGAACTACTGCCAGCGCGTCACCGCCAAAGACGGCGCGCTCGGCGAAGAATACCTGCGCGAGTTCCAGGACAACGAGAAACGCGTCCCGACAATACTCACGACCTCGCAAAAACTCTCGACCGGCGTTGACGCGCGCAACATACGCAACATCGTCCTGATGCGCCCCGTCAACTCGATGATCGAGTTCAAGCAGATCATCGGGCGCGGCACGCGGCTTTTTGAAGGCAAGGACTATTTCACGATATACGACTTCGTGAAGGCGCATCAGCATTTCAAAGACCCGGAATGGGACGGCGAGCCGATTGCACCGGAGCCGCAGCCGCTTACACCGCCGCCCCCGCCTGTTACCACACCTGAGCCGGAGACGACTCCGCCGACGCCGCGTCAGAAAATCAAAGTGAAGCTCGCCGACGGCAAGGCGCGCACCATCCGGCACACGATGGTCACAACCTTCTGGCACCCGAACGGCACGCCGATGTCCTCTCAGGAGTTCATCGAGATGCTGTTCGGCAAGCTGCCGGAGTTCTTCAAAGACGAGACGGAACTGCGCGCAATTTGGAGCGCACCCGACACGCGCGCAAAGCTCCTGCAAGGGTTATCCGAGCGGGGATTCGGCAAGGAACAGATGGCCGAGATGCAGAGGATTATTGACGCCGAGCGGAGCGACCTCTTCGACGTGCTCGCACACGTGGCTTACGCCCTGCCCCCGCTCAGCCGCGAAGAGCGCGCGGCGAAGGCGAAGGTCGAAATCAGCACGCACTTCAACAGCAAGCAGCAAGTCTTCCTCGACTTCGTCCTCTCACACTACGTCCGCGTCGGCGTCGAGGAACTGTCCCAGGAAAAGCTGAACCCGCTTCTAAAGCTCAAATACCACAACTCAATTGCCGACGCGGTGGCCGATTTGGGCAGGCCGGACGAGATAGGGACTGTATTTGCAGGCTTTCAGAAATACCTTTACCAACCACCGGCGGCATGACTTCACGACGGTACATTCGATTCCTAATCCGACGCTAAAGCTCACAAAATAGCTGGAAAGTCTATTTTCGCGCCGTTACAGACGACCTGCGCGGCGCGGAAAAAAGCTTGCGCGGCGTGAGCATTCATCTTCGCAGAGTGGACGAAGGTTTGCGCGGCGTGCCTTTTTATCAGCGCAGCGTGACGGAAGTCTTGCGCCGGATGTCGGACGACCGGCGCAGCCGTTCAGTTTACCTGCGCGGCCTGACAATTCATCTGCGCGGACTGCCGGAGACCTTGCGCGGCTGGACGGGTGATAGAAGCGGGCCGAACGAAAGCTTGCGCGGGATAGAAATTTTGGGCGTGGGATAAAAAGTTCTTGCGGCGCGCGCCGAAATGAATATAATCCCGCGCGTCGAATCTCAGGGAAGTAAACCTCGCTGCTCACAACCTGCCTAAAGACGCCCGACTCGCGTCCTTCGGCTTCACCCTAAGGAGAAATCCCGTGAACATCAAAGACACTCGTATTTTAGAAATGCTCATCCGTGTGCGACAGTTCGGCGCGGCCCACTCTTCTGCCTTCCCCGACGGCTCGCGCGGCGCGGAACTGTTCGCGCTAGTCGCAATGATTATCGCGGAGATGGAGGGACACGCGACCTCGCAGGACACAGGCCGCCGCGCGGCCAAAGAAAGGACGGTGCAGACGAAAGCCGCGCTGCAAAGCCTTCGCGCAGACCTCGAAGCCCTGAGCCGCACGGCCCGCGCGATGAAACGCACGACGCCCGGAATCGCGGACAAGTTCCAGATGCCGCGCAGCTCCGGCGCGCAGGCAAGCCTTATAGCCGCGCGCTCCTTCGCGACGAACGCCGAGCCGCTCAAGGACGAATTCATACGCCGCGGGATGTCCCCGACCTTCCGCGAAGACCTCGGCGCGAAGATCGAAGCCCTCTCGGACTCGATTGGCAGTAGGGCCGAGAAGGCGGGCGCGCGCGTGGCCGCGACCGTAGCCATCTCTGAAGCATCCGAGAAGGGGCGCGACGCCGTCGGCGAGCTTGACGCCGTCGTCCGCAACGTCTTCCGCGAAGATCATTCGGCGCTGGCCGAGTGGGAGAGCGCCAGCCACGTCGAGCGCGCGCCGCACCACGCCGCCGTCAATCCGCCCGCGCCGAACACGCCCGCGAAGGAGTGAGGCCGCGAGCAGCCCTTCGCCTGTTGAGTAGTTGACGCTCCGCCGTCAATGACCCTCCGGCGCTCACGGAAGCTTGAGGGCAAGTCTTCCGCGAGCGCCGCTCTTTTTGCGCCCGCCCGCGTCAAGGCTCAGGCCCGCGCGGCGACTGTGTTACACTGCTCGCTCCCCGAACCGCAGGACAGGTCGCAGGTCTCAACCCCGTCCCCGCAAGCGGCAGGCATCTCCATGATCGAGACTTCAAATCACGTCCTGATTGTCGAGGACGACCCGGACGTTGCCGAAAGCATACGCTACTGGCTGGAGCGTGAAGGCATGAGCGTGAGCGTCGCCGAGACGGGCGAGCGCGGACTCGCCGCCGCGCTCGACGCCGCCGCGCCGCCCGCGCTCGTCCTCCTCGACCTGATGCTTCCGGGCATGAGCGGACTCGAACTCTGCCGGCGTCTGCGCCGCGAGCCGCGGACGCGCCGGACGCCCATCATCATGGTGACGGCACGCTCGTCCGAGGCCGAGATCGTCACCGGACTCGACGCGGGCGCGGACGACTACGTCACAAAACCTTTCTCGGTGCGCGAGTTGACGGCGCGCGTCAAGTCCGTCACGCGCCGCGCGGGCAATCCTTTCGGCGAAGGGCAGTACCGCGACGTTCGTCTGACGATTGACTTCGGCGCGATGCTCGTCACCCTCGACGGCGCGCGCGTGCGCCTGACCCGGAGGGAGTTCGAGCTTCTGGCGGCGCTGGCGAAGTCCGAAGGGCGCGTGCTGGCGCGCGAGCGGTTGATCGAAGAAGTCTGGGGTCTCGAATACGAAGGCGACCCGCGCACGCTCGACGTTCACATACGCCGTCTCAGGCACAAGCTCGGCTGCGTGGGAGAGTGCATCGAGACCGTCATCGGCGTCGGCTACCGCTTCGCGGGTTTCGGCACAGAAGGTGAAGGCCGCAGGTCGAAGGCGGCGGGCACCTGAACACGTCGAACGCTTCGCGCCGCGCGTTCGCCACACGCCCGAACGACGACGACGCGCGATGCGCGTCCGACAAATACTACTGAGCGGGCTTCAGACCCGCCGTCTGGAAGAACTCCTGACAGTTGACGCACTCGCCTTCAACGGCGGCCCGCGCGCGGACGTATGAGCCGTCGGGTCGCAGCTCCCTCGCCTTCACGTCGTCGCGCAGGTACGCGTCCAGAACCACGTCCTTCAGATACCTTCTCAACTCGGCGCTCCTGACCGGCGCGACCACCTCGACGCGGCGGTCTAAGTTGCGCGACATCCAGTCGGCGCTGCCGATAAAAACCTCCGCGTCGCCCGCGTTCTCGAAGTAGAAGATGCGGCTGTGCTCCAGGAAGCGACCGACGACGCTGCGGACTCTGATGTTCTCGGAGAGGCCGGGCACGCCGGGCCTCAGCATGCAGACGCCGCGCACGATCAGGTCAACCGAGACTCCCGCCTGCGACGCCGCGTAGAGCGTGCGGATGATTTCGAGATCGGTCAGGCTGTTGATCTTGACGATCATGCGCGCGGGCTTGCCCGCCGAGGCGTGCGCGATCTCGCGCTCGACGAGCGCGGTCATGCGCGCGCGCAGGTTCACGGGCGCGACGAGCAGCGAGTTGTATTTCGAGTGGCGCGAGTAGCCCGTCAGGTAGTTGAAGAGGTTTGTCGCGTCCGCGGCGATCTTTTCGTCGGCGGTGATGATGCCGATGTCT
>DASRCS010000208.1:0-2331 GCA_035652995.1 Pyrinomonadaceae bacterium | reverse complement strand
ACGGCCTTGAGCGCGGCGTCCCGAAGCCAGGCGTCGAGGCCGCGGTAGGTGGCGAAGTAGCGGCGCAGGAGGTCTTCGGCTTCAGACTCCTTCAGTCCAGTCATCAGCGCGAAGCGGCGCGCGCCGATGCCGTACACGACGCCGAAGTTCAGGCGCTTGGCGAAGTCGCGCTGCTCCTTCGTCACGTCCTCGGCCTTGACGCCAAAGACCTGCGCGGCGGTCGTGCGGTGCAAGTCCGCGCCCGACTTGAACGCCTCGACGAAGCCCGTGTCGTTCGTGAAGTCGGCGAGTATGCGAAGCTCTATCTGCGAGTAGTCGGCGACGACGAGCTTGCGCCCCTGTGGCGCGCGGAAGCAGCTACGCATGTCGAAGGCGTGCGGGATTTGTTGGACGTTGGGGTCGGTGCAACTCATTCTCCCCGTGGGCGCGCCGATCTGGTGGAAGTGCGCGTGTATCCGGCTCGTCCTCTCGTCTTCCTTCTTCCCCTTGTCAACCGAGTCGAGCAGGGTCTCGCCGAACTTGAGCGTCTTCTGGAGCGTGCGGTATTCGAGGATGCGGCCCACCACGGGGAACTCGGCGGCGAGGGGTTCGAGCTTCCAGTTGCGCGTCGAGTCGGGGACGGGGACGCCGAGGCGCGTGAGCGCTCGCGTGAGTTGGACGTGCGAATCGAGATTGATGTCCTCGCGCGTGGGGCCGAAGAAGGACTGCTGCGCGGACTCTTCGGCGAGTTCGTCCTGCAACTCTTCGTGGAGTTCGTCGCGGCGCTTCTCGATCTCCTTGAGTTTGCCGCGCCAGCAAGGCTGGTCGAGATAGACGCCCGCGAGTTCGAGCGCGGCGAGCGGCACGACGCACTCGAACTCCAACTGCGCCGTCCGCGTCAGGGCGTTGGCGCGCAGGGCTTCGACGAGGCGCGCGCGCAAAGGGAGCATCAGCGCGGCGTCGCGCGCGGCGTACTCGATTTGCGCGGGCGAGAGTTCGCCGCCCCAGTCGCTCACCTGCAAGGTCTTGTCAACGGTCTGGTCGAGGTAGCGCTCGGCGACCGAGGCGAGCGAGTGGCGGTCTTCCTGCTCGCCCGCCGAGACGAGTTGGCTCGCGAGCAGCGTGTCGAACAGCCCGCAGCGCTCGACCTCGTTCCTCGCGGGCGTGCGCGAGTCGTAGTCTCCGCCGACCTCGACGCCGAGCTGGTGGCGCACCCACTTCACGTCGAACTTCGCGTTGTGCGCGATCTTGACGGGGCGCGTCGCCGAGAGCAGACGCCGAAGCGGCGCGAGCGATTCGGCGCGCGCCGCTTCGCCTCCGGGCGCGAGCTTGTCGAGGTCGAAGACGAAGACCGTTTCGGGCGTGGCGAGCTGCACGAGTCGCGCGCGACCCTCGAAGGGCGAGAGCGCCGTCGTCTCGGTGTCGAAGCCGACCTCGCCGCAGCGCGCGAGTTCTTCGCACGCCGACGCGACCTCTTCCGTCTTCGTGACGAGCCTGTGGTTCAGTTCCTGCATCGCAATTCCGCGGCGGGCAGGGACAAGCCCTGCCCCTGCGGTTCTGAATTCTGTTCTCAATACTTCGCGCCGACGAGATAGACGACCGGCTCCGCGCCTTCGACGCGCGCTTCGTGGACAGTCCCCGCGCTCATGTAGTCGCGGTCTCCGGCGCTGAGCGTGTACTCCTCGCCCCCGACGACGAGCGTCAGCGCGCCGCTCAAGACCCAGTGCGACTGATCCTCGGCGTGCTCGTGCGGCGGGTAGGTCGTGCCGGGACGGTCTGTCCACTCGAAGACCGTGTAACCCTCAAGCTCCAACTGACGGCGCAAACGGCGCGCGTCCGGCGTCGCCGCGTTGTTCCAGTATTCGACATCGAAGCTCATCGTTCCGGCGGACACACCTCCGCACCGGATCGTACAGCGGGCGGGGTGAAGAGTCGGCGTGAGTAAGCTACATGAAAAATAAGCTCCTGTCATGCCGACGAGGAAGAAATGATGAACGCGGAACGATGAGTGATGAGTTGAAAGCGCAAACCGCTCGTCATTCATCATTCGTCATTCCGCGGTCATCATTTCACTGGAGGAGGACGTGCATGTAGTTCGTGTGGTCGAGTGTGGCGCGCGTGAGTCCGGCGGCGGCGAGCGGCGGGTCGTCGAAATAGACGGCGGCGTTGGGGTTCGTCTGTTTGATGAGATTTATTAACTCCGTCGTCAGGTCGCGCGAGTAGTTCGGGGCGTAGATGTTGGTCGGCTCGGGCTGGCCGTTGTTGGTCGCGGGCCAGATGTCCACCTCGCGCCCGTCCTGATGGTCGAGGTGCGGCGGGAAGGGGCCGCCGCCCTGCCGGCCGATGTCGGCT
>DASRCS010000207.1:0-11640 GCA_035652995.1 Pyrinomonadaceae bacterium | reverse complement strand
CCGACTCGCTCGCCGACCTCCGCTCCGAGATTTCGCTGACGCTCGAAGAGTGCGGCATCACGGTCGAGTGCCACCACCACGAGGTCGCGACCGCCGGCCAGTGCGAGATTGACTTCCGCTTCTCGACGCTTCTGGGCACCGCCGACAACCTGCAAATCTTCAAGTACGTCGTCCGCAATGTCGCGCACCTGAACGGCAAGACGGCCACGTTCATGCCGAAGCCGATGTACGGCGACAACGGCTCAGGGATGCACTGCCACCAGTCGCTCTGGAAGGACGAGAAGCCGCTGTTCGCGGGCGACGGCTACGCCGGACTCTCCGACCTCGCGCGCTGGTACATCGGCGGACTCTTGAAGCACGCCGCTTCAATCGTGGCGTTTGCCGCGCCGACGACGAACAGCTACAAGCGTCTCGTGCCCGGCTTCGAGGCTCCGGTGAACCTCGCCTACTCGGCGCGCAACCGCTCGGCTGCGATCCGCATCCCGATGTTCTCGACCAGCCCGAAGCTCAAGCGGCTTGAATTCCGTCCGCCCGACCCTTCGTGCAACCCGTACCTGGCCTTCTCCGCGATGCTCATGGCGGGCCTCGACGGCGTGCAGAACCGCATTGATCCAGGCGAGCCGCTCGACAAGGACATCTACGACCTCGCGCCCGAAGAACTCAAGAACGTGCCGTCTTTGCCCGGCTCGCTCGACGAGTCGCTCAAGGCGCTCGAAGCCGACCACGAGTTCTTGCTCAAGGGCGAGGTCTTCACGCCGACACTCATTGACCGCTGGATCACTTACAAGCGCGAGAAGGAGATCAACCCGATGCGGATGCGCCCGCACCCGCTGGAGTTCGCGATGTACTACGACATCTAAGACGACTCTGAACCCTGAAAGACGAACGCCGAACTGAAAGGAGATTTTCGGTTCGGCGTTCGTCTTTCAGGGTTCCGCGTTCCTTCACATCCTGTCCGTTCCTGTTTTATGTTTTACTAATCTTGACGACTCCCGCCGAAAAGATCGAAGCGCTCGTGCGCGAGCTGCCCGACCCGGAAGGCGCGCGCCGATTTTACGAACGCGCGTGCGCCGGGCACCCGGCGTCAGCACGCGCGTTCGAGCGCGACGCCGGACTTCTGTCGGACGCGCTCGCGCTCGCCGCTTGGAGTCCGCTGCTCGCCACCACGCTCGAACAGAACCCGGAGCATTTGAGTTGGCTCGCGCGCGAGCGCGCGGCGGCGCGTGTGCGCGAGGCGGAAGAGTTGGGCGAGTCGCTCGCGCGCTTCGCCTTGACGCACACGCAGTCGGGCACGCGGGCGATGCTCGCGGCCTTCCGACGGCGCGAGCTGCTGCGCGTCTATCTCCACGACATACGGCGGACGACGACGCTCGTCGAGACGACCGAGGAGCTGTCGAACCTCGCCGACGCGGTGCTGCGCTACGCGCTCGACCACGCGCGGCAGGAGCTTGAGAATCTCTACGGCGCGCCGCAGTGCGCGGACGAGCGCGGGCGTTCGGGCGTGGCGAGCGTCGTCGTCGTCGCGCTCGGCAAGCTCGGCTCGCGCGAGTTGAACTACTCGTCCGACATTGACCTCCTGTTTTTGTACTCCGACGAGGGCGAGACGACGGGCGCGGGCGAGCGCGGGAGCGTGACGAACCGCGAGTTCTTCTGCAAGCTCGCCGAGCGCGTCGCGCACGTCGCGGGCGGACGCGCGGGCGAAGAGGCCGCGTACCGCGTTGACCTGCGCCTCAGGCCCCACGGTCGCGACGGCGCGCTCGCCGTCTCGCTCGCCGAGGCTCTGCGCTACTACCGCGAGACGGCACACCCCTGGGAACTGCAAGCGCTGATTCGCGCGCGCGCGTCGGCGGGTTCGGGCGCCCTCTTCGCGCGCTTCGCCGACGCCGTTCGCCCGCGCGTCTATCGCCGCGACGAGACGGTCGCGCGCGCGCTAGCACACGTCCGGCTCGCGAAGCAGAAGATTGACCGCTTCCGCCGCGACGAGTCGCGCGGCTTCAACGTCAAGCTCGGTCGCGGCGGCATACGCGAGATCGAGTTCATCGCGCAGGCGCTCCAACTCGCGCACGGCGGGCGCGACCCCTGGCTGCAAGCGCCGCACACGCTCATCTCGCTCGGACGCCTCGCCGACCGCCGCCTCATCACCGAGCGCGAGCGCAGCGAACTCTCCGACGCATACACCTTCCTCCGCACCGTCGAGCACCGCGTGCAGATGGAGCACGGACTTCAAACTCACGCCGTCCCCGAAGACGCGGAGCGCCGCGCGACGCTCGCGCGCCGGATGCACTTCAAAGGCCCGCGCGCCCTCGAAGAGTTCGACCGCGCGCTCGGCCTCCACACGTCGAACGTCAGCCGCGCCTTCCGCCGCGTCTTCGGCGGCGGCGAAGACGAGCCGAGCGAAGCCGCCGCGCGCCGCGCCATCGTCGCGACGACGCGCGGCGCGACACGCGAAGCGTCGCGGACGCTCGGAGCGGAGCGGACACTTGAAGAACAGGCCGTCGAACGCGAGCCGTCAACCGAGAGGGAACTGACGCGCGAAGAATCGCAGGCGCAACCGCCGACGCAGGCTGCCGCGCCCGTGTCCTTCGAGCCGGGCGTCGAAGCCGACGCCGCGCACGCGCACGCGGCGGCTGAAGTATTCGCGCGTTACGTCGAGGGCGGGGAAGAGTCGGGCGCGGAAAGTCTCGCGCGAGAGCTTCAGGAGTCGGCGGCACGCTCGCTCAACCCGCGGCGCGCGCTCTCGACCGTCGCGCGCGTCGCGGCGTCGCTTGAGAAGTCGGGCGAGCGGGTCGCGCTCTCGGCGGCGACCTTGCGCGAACTCGTCCGGCTCTGCGGCGCGTCCGAGTTCTTCGGCGAGATTCTGACGAGCCGCCCCGCGCTCATTCCTTCGGTCGCGACTCCGGCGGCGACAGTCAGGACGCGCGACCAACGCTCGCTGATGCGCGCGGCGGTTGACGCCGAGTCGGGCTTCGGCGCGGAACTCTCGGCGCTCCGGCGCTCGTGGACACACCTGCTCGTCGAGATCGGCGCGAGCGACGTTGCGGGCCGCCTCACGCGCGACGAGTCGAACGCGCTGCAAACTTCGCTCGCCGCCGCGAGCATCAACGTCGCGCTCCTCGTCGCCCGCCGCGAACTCGCGCGCCGCTTCGGTCGCCTCGCCGCAGGGCCGCGACTCGCCGTGCTCGGACTCGGACGACTTGGGAGCGGCGGCATGGACTACGGCTCAGACCTCGACATCGTGCTCGCCTACGACGAGCAGGTGCCGTCGCCCGTCGCGGGTCTGACGTGCGAGCAAGCCTACGCGCGCCTCGTCGAGTTGATGGTCGTCGCGCTCTCGAACCTCACGCGCGACGGCTACCTCTACCGCGTTGACCTGCGCCTGCGGCCCGACGGGAAGAACGGCGCGCTCGCCTCGGCCTCGCGCGCTTTTCTGGAATACCTCGGCGCGCGCGCGTCCGCCTGGGAGTGGCTCGCATACGTCAAGCTGTGCGCGGTCGCGGGCGACCTTGAGTTCGGTCGCGCAGTCGAGCGACGCGCGCGCGCCGCAATCGCCGAGGCCGCACGCCGCGCGGGCGACGAAAACTTGCGCGCGGAGACTCGACGCGTGCGCGAACGGCTGGAGCGCGAGCACCGCGCCGTCGCGCGCGGCACGGACATAAAGTACGGGCCGGGCGGGATGCTCGACGTTTACTTCGCCGTGCGCTACCTGCAACTGCGCCACGCGCTGCCAGACGAGGAGGGCGACCGCTCGACGAACGCTTCGCTCGCGCGACTGCGCGAAGCGGGTTCGCTCGGCGAAGAGGATTTCGAGGCGCTCCGCGACGGCTACGCGCTGCTGCGCGAACTCGACCACCGCCTGCGCCTGCTCGTCGGACGCTCGACGCGCCTGCCCTCGGCGCATGATCACCCCGTCCTGCGCGACCTCGCGCGCACGACCGGCCACACTTCCGCCGCCGCGCTCACAGCAAACCTCGACGCGCGCATGGCCGCCGTCCGCGCGGCCTACGAACGAATCACCGCGTTGAAGTAGAAGAGGCGGGAAGCCCGCCCGTGAAGTCGGGCGGGCGCGAGCCGAAGCAGTAGTTCTGTCTTCGACTACTTTTCGTCGAGCTTGAACGTGCGCGCGATGACTTCGGACAGGTCTGCGGGAGCGCCGGGCTTCTTCATCTCCGACCTCACCAACTGCTTCTGCTCCGGCGTCAGGACGTTCACGGTGTCGCGCATCAACTGACCCTTGATGACGAGCAACTCCCACGTCAATTCTTTCAACTGCGCGTCCAGCTTCGCGCGCTGCTGCTCGTCCGGCCTGTCCGCGAGCATGTTCGCGTAAAGCCCGCTCACGACGCCCGCGAGTCTCGCCGCCGCGGGCGCGGCCCTCTTCTCGCTCTCGGCCTTGATGCGCGCGATTGCCTGCCTCTGCGCGTCGCTCAGCGTGTGCGCGGCGTCCGCTTTGGCCTCAGCGCCAGTCTGCGCGTTCGCCAACTTTGCCGACGCTGAAAAAATCAGAACGGTCAGCAGGAAGAGAATCGGGGATTTTATTCTCACCGTGGCATCCTTTCAGAGTTGAATGATGAGCGGTTCACGCCGCAAAGCATCGGGCGTGATAACACTACACGCCGGGTCGCCTGCGTCAAACGCTCAAGGGAGTCGTGCCGCGGTCTTCGTACCAGCAGCGGGTGCAGAAGCGGTGGCGCGCGGCGCGCTCGTCGAGGGGGAAGTCGGCGGAGTCGGGCAGCCTTCGCGCGACCTCGCGCTCGTCTTCGCTCAACTCGTACCAGACCTTCAGCGGCCCTCCGCCGCAGCGCGGGCAGCGCCCTTCGCCCTGCGTGCTGGTCGTGTAGTCGTCGCCTTCCATGCTCGCCACCTCGCGCCGGATGTCTGCGGATAGTAAACGGCAGTTCGGCCCGCGCCGCAACCTCTGCCCGCCGGTAGGGCATCAAAGCCGCGACGGGGATTTACGATCAGCCGTCCTCCGTTTTACTATCTGCTTATGTTTCAACTCAGGGCCGCTTTGAGCGAACAGGTCGAGTGGAAGACGAGCGCGGAGAGGGCGCGCGAGTTCTTCAAGGACATCAGGAACTACGCCGAGCTGATGCCGGGCGTCGAGCGCATCACGGCGGACGCGCAGGGCATCGTGCGCTGGCTCATCCGCGCGGAAGTCCCGGTCGTCGGCGCGATACGTCAGGCGTTCAACGTCTTCCAGACCGCCGACGAGCCTTCGCGCATCGAGTGGTCGCCCGCCGCGTGCGAGAGCAAGAACTTCCTGCGCTACTCCGCGACCTTCGAGGAGCGGGGCGCGACGACGCTCATCCGCATCAGGCAGCACGTCGAGCTTCGACGCCAGTCGGCGCGCGAACTCCACGCGCTCGCCCCGCTCGCCGGAGAGGGCCGACTCAACGCCGCCTTGCAGAAGGGCGTGGCCGAAATGCTCCAATCCTTCCTCAAGCGCGCCCGCGCGCGTCTGGAAAAATAAGTCCAAAGTCGCGAGTTCAAGGTTCAAAGTTTCGTCATCAACTTTTGAACCTTGAACTCGTCCTCAAATTCAATCCGTAAAACTTAGACTCGCGGCGAGCGCGGAACGGCCTCAGTCTTCTTCGGCCATGACGCGCGGGCGCTCGGCGAGCGGGTGCGCCTGCTCGTAGGCGTGTGCGAGGTGGAGTATTTCTTGCTCGCCCCAGTGGCGGCCCATGAGCTGGAAGGCGACGGGCAGGCGCGCTGACGAGAGTCCGCAGGGGACGCTGACGCCGGGCACGCCCGCGAGGTTCGCCATGCAGGTGTAGATGTCCGACAGGTACATCGAGAGCGGGTCGTCGGTCTTCTCGCCGAGGCGGAAGGCGGGCGTCGGCGTCGTCGGCGTGAGAATCGCGTCGCAGCGCTCGAAGGCGTTGATGAAATCTCGTTGGATGAGCGTGCGAACCTTCTGCGCCTTGAGGTAGTAGGCGTCGTAGTAACCGGACGAAAGAACATACGTGCCGAGCATGATGCGGCGCTTGACCTCCGCGCCGAAGCCCTCCTCGCGCGTGCGCCGGTACATCTGGCGCAGGTCTTCCGGGTCTTCGGTGCGGTGGCCGTAGCGCACGCCGTCGTAGCGCGCGAGGTTCGACGAAGCCTCCGCGGTCGCGATGATGTAATAGACCGCGATGCTGTACTTCGCGTGCGGCAGCTCAACGTCAACCACCTCCGCGCCGAGTTCGCGGTAAGCCTCAATCGCTTCCTCGACCCGCGCGCGAACGTCCGCGTCAACGCCCTCGCCCAGCAACTCGCGCGGGACGCCGACGCGCGCGCCTTTGATGTCGGTCGTCAAACTGGAAACGTAGTCGGGCACGGCAACGTCCGCAGTCGTCGCGTCGTGTTCGTCGCGTCCGGCGATTGTTTGCAGGACGAGCGCGGCGTCGCGCACCGTCAGACCGAAGACGCTCACCTGATCGAGCGACGAGCCGAAGGCGACAAGACCGTAGCGCGAGACACGACCGTATGTCGGCTTGACGCCGACGATGCCGCAGAGCGCCGCCGGTTGACGCACCGAGCCTCCCGTCTCCGAGCCGAGCGCGGCGGGCACGATGCGCGCCGCGACCGCCGCGGCGGAACCGCCCGACGAGCCGCCCGGCACGCGCTCGGTGTCCCAAGGATTCCGCACGGGGCCGAAGGCAGAGTTCTCGTTCGACGAACCCATCGCGAACTCGTCGCAGTTGGTCTTGCCGACGAGCACAGTGCCCGCCGCGTTCAGCCGCTCGACGACGGTCGCGTCGTATTGCGGGTGATAGCCCGCGAGTATCCGCGAGCCGCACGTCGCCTGCATCCCGCGCACGCAGATGTTGTCCTTGATGGCAATCGGGATTCCGCGCAGCGGCGTTTGATTCGCGGCGCTCCCGCCTTGCGCCGCGGTGCTTGTCACGCCGACGGTCTTGTCGCCGACGTTGGCTTGCCTGTCCAACTCTTCGGCGCGTCGCGTCGCGCCCGCGCGGTCTATTTGCAGGAAGGCGTTGAGCGTGTCGTTCAACTTCTCAGCCGCCGCGAGCGCGCGCACGGCGACCGCGCGCGCGCTCGTTTCGCCGCTCGCGAGTTCGGACGCGATGAGTTCGATTGTCTTTCCGGGGACAGTCATATGATCTAAAAATCAACCTCACTCGGCTCGGTAGCAGGAAAGGAAGTATGTGTACTTATTGAAATCGAACCTGACATCTTCCGAAAGGTGAGCCGAAAGAAATCCCACGTCAACAGGCCCGACGGAATGCTCCGTCACCATCTCTGAATCAACGTCCGCATGAGCGACGCCGAAATGCTGCTTAAAGTCTGTCAGGTCGAAAGAAGAAAGGTCGTACTCGGCGACGAGTCCGTTCGTCTCCTTGCTGAAGACCGAAACGACTCTTTTCACGCGCCCGTGCCTTGTCCAAAATTCGGCCATCCGCCTGAATGACGAAGCGTCAGAAGTTTTCTTTCTCTTCCGAACTTGCGATGACCTTCGGCACGCGGAAGTGTCCGTGCGCGGGGTCGGGGGCTTGGTCGAGCGCGAGCGCCTGGCCGAGCGACGGGCGAGTGCGGTCTTCGCGCGCGCCGTCGGTGCGCTCGCCTTCGGGCGTGAGTCCGCCGATGGCCGGCTCGACCTCGCTCGTGTCGAGCGCGTTCAACTGCTCGACGTACTCGACGATGGACGCGACCTGCGGCGCGAGCGTCCGCAACTCTTCGTCCGTGATCTCCAGATGCGCCAGCGCGGCGATCTTCCTGATGTCGGATTCTGTGATAGGCATAAAAAGTAAGCAGTAAGCAGTAAGCGGTGAGCAGTGAAAGCAGAGAAAAACTGCTCACTGCTCACCGCTTACTGCTCACTCGATTCATGCAACTGCCCGCGGCGAGCAGGAAACGCCGGCGCAGGTCTTCGTCGTGGATCGCGTCGGCGGCATCGTCGAGTTCGCGCGCGCGCCTTAAGGCGTTCTCCTCGCCGCCGAGTCGCTCGTACTCCGAGTGCTTCACTCGCTCGCGCTCGGCGTTGACGGTCTTCGGGTCAACGCGGAACTCGATGTAGGTGACGAGCGGCTGGCCGACGAGCGAGTTCAGGCGGAAGATGAGTTGCGGACTCATCTGCTCCAACTGCCTGCGCCACGTCTCGTCCGCGACCGAGACGATGAGCGTCTTGCGGTAGAGCCGGAACGGGACGGCGCTTCCGCGCAGGCCGTCGCCCGCCGCGCGCCGCCACGCCGCGAACGCCGCCGCCTCCGAGACCTCTTCCGCGTCGCCAGCCGCGCGCAGAATCTTCGGCAGAGCCTTGAACAAGTCGTCCATCTTCCGATTGCGGAATGCGGATTTCGGAATGCGGAATGATGATATGTTTGCGGATTGACGAGCCGTCGGCTAATCTAAAATCCGCATTCCGAAATCCGCAATCGAATGGGGAGTGTAATGGAAAACGAGCAGGCGTCACAAGTAGCGTTGACGGCGGGCGCGCGTGCGTTGGAGTGGATGACGCCGCTCGTGCTCGCGTCTTCGAGTCCGCGGCGCGCGGAGATTCTGCGGGCGGTCGGCTGGCCTTTCGAGTCGCAGGCGGCGGGCGTTGACGAGACGCGGCTCGAGGGCGAGGGGCCGGAGGAGTTCGTCCTCCGTCTCGCGCGCGAGAAGGCCGAGACGGTCGCGCGCACGCGCCTGTTCGGACTCGTGCTCGGCGCGGACACGACCGTCGTCGTGGACGGCGAGATTCTTGAGAAGCCGCGCGACGCGGAGGACGCGCGCCGGATGCTCAGGCTTTTGAGCGAGCGCTGGCACGAGGTCTTGACGGGCGTCGCGCTCGTGCGCGCCGAGTCGGGCCGCGTGGTCACAGGAATAGAGCGGACGCGCGTGCAGTTCGCCGCGATGACGGACGAGGAGGTCGCGTGGCACGTCGAGACCGGCGACGTGCTCGACAAGGCCGGGGCTTACGCCGTGCAGGGCCGCGCCGCGCTCTTCATCCGGCGCATCGAGGGCGACTACTGGAACGTCGTCGGCCTGCCCGTCAGGTTGGTTTACGAACTCGCGCGCACGTTCGACGTTGAAGCAGCGCGCGAGTCGAGTTGAAAGTTGAAGGCGTGTGAGGTGACGCCCGCGCTCGTTCGCTAGCTGACGCAGATGCGCGAAGAGGCCGACTCGATTATGAGTCGGCCTCTTCGCGTTTCGGCTTCCGATTCGATTTAGTGTTCGGCGACCAGCTTGTTGATGCGGTCGGAGAGAACGTCGAGGAGCTTGCGGCCCGGATCGAGGCCGCCGACGACGGGGACGGAGACCGCGCCGTGACGGTCGAGCAGGACGACCGCCGGGAGTTGGTCAGCGCCCGTGCGCTTCAGCAGCGCGCCGTCGGGGTCGCGCAGCACCGTGACCTTCAGGCCCGTCCTGTGCGCGAAGTCGCGCAGTTGTTCGTCGGTCGCGTAGGTCTTCGACTTGGGCGAGTCCGAATCCGTGCTGACGAAATAGACGCGGACGTTCTGGCGCGCGAAGTGGTCGGCCACTTCCTGAACGCCCTGCGCCTGCGACTTCGACAGCGGGCCGAGCTGCGACGAGCCGAACGCGAGCACGACAACGTCGTGGCGCACCATGTCGGAAGTTATCTCGCCGCCGTCAACCGAGTGCAACTTGAAGTCGAGCGGCCCGGTGTTCTGCGCCGACGCCGCCAGCGCCGCCGCGACGATAAACGCGAGCGCGATAGCCGCGAGCGTCCGCCGTCCGTTGAATGACATTTTCGTCTCCTTGTAGCCGCGCGCCTCATTCCGCCTGAGTCGAAAACGTTCGACCCTTTTCATGAAAGCGACACGCGGCAATCATGCCGAACACTTTGATGAATGGTCAAATCGAATGGTTGGATTCAAAACAGCGACGCCGGAATCCGAATACGAAACGCCTCAAGGCAACGTCGAAACGCGGCGCGGATTTTATACCGCCGCGGACTTTTTTTCGCAGTCCGCTTCCGCGCCAAGCTTTTGTCACACGCGCGCACGCGCGGCGCGAAAGTTGGCGAGTAGTATCGCGGCGTCCGTCATTCTCAGGCAATCAAGGAGGAATTTTATGGCGAATAAATTGGACGGGAAGCGTGTCGCGATACTCGTCGCGGACGGTTTCGAGCAGGTCGAGTTGGAAGGGCCGCAGCAGGCTCTCGAAGAGGCGGGCGCGGAGACGCTGATCGTCTCGCCGAACGAGGAGTCGGTCGCGGGCTGGCACCACTTCGACGCGGGCGACCTCTTCGACGTTGACGTGCCTCTCGCCGAGGCCGACCCGAACGACTTCGACGCGCTGCTCCTGCCGGGCGGCGTCGCCAACCCGGATCAACTCCGCATGAAGCCCGAAGCGGTGCAGTTCGTCAAAGCGTTCTTCGACGCGGGCAAGCCGGTCGCCGCGATCTGTCACGGCCCGTGGACTCTGATCGAGGCCGGCGCGGTCGAGGGGCGCACGATGACCTCCTGGCCTTCGCTCAAGACAGACCTGACGAACGCGGGCGCGAAGTGGGTTGACGAGCAGGTCGTCACCGACAGCGGCCTCGTGACGAGCCGCAAGCCCGACGACATCCCGGCCTTCAACGAGAAGATGATCGAGGAGTTCGCCGAAGGCACGCACCGCGCGCAGAAGGCCGCGACGAACGGCTGAGGCGAAACCGAAAAGGCGCGCGCCGAAAGAGACGTTCGCGGCCAGCGCCGTTCTCAACCGCGGCGAAGGCGCGGCCCTCATCATTCACGACGAGGGCCGCGCCTTCGCCGCTATTTGCCCGTCCTTCTTTGAACCTTCGCCCGTTTGATTTCGTCTTTGGCGCGGCGTCCTACCTCTGCCTTCCCGCGGGCGCGTGGCCGAAGACCTCGCGGTGCAGCGTGACATACTCGTCCCATGTGTCCATGTCTCGCGCGACGAAAGGCGACGCCGACGGCACGCGCAAGACCTCACCGCGGTGCGCTTCAAAGACCGCACGCAGTCCGCGCTCCGGCGCGACGCGCAAAATCTCTTCGCGAAGAGTCGCATCAACGACGACCGGATGGCCGCCGCGCCCGTCCCACTCCGGCACGACGAGCCGCGCGCCGGTTCGCCCTCGCGCCTCGATCAAACTTCTAATCGCGGAAGGCGGAACGGCTGGATGGTCAACGAGCGCGACGAGCGTTGCGCCCACGCCTTCGTCCAAAGCCTCGACGCCGCGCGCGACCGAAAGCCCCATCTCGCTCTCCGGCTCGTCGTTCGTGGCGAAGCGCACGAACCCGAAATCCGCGAGCGCAGCGCGCACCTCTTCCGCGCGGTGGCCGACGACCACGACGACTTCTCCGACGCCAGCCTCTTGAAGATTAGAGACGCAAGCTTCGAGGACGCTCCTGTCGCCGAACGGCAGCAGCGGCTTGAACGCGCCCATGCGCCGCGAGCGTCCGGCGGCGAGAAGCACAGCCGCGATGTTTTCGGATTTCTCTTTCAGGCGATTGTTTGGCGAAGCTCTTCGAGCGCGCGCAGCACGAACGGGCGGGCCATCTGCTTGCGGTAGTTCATCAGGTGATCCGTGTTGTCGAGCGGTCGCGCCCGAAGATAGCAAGCCTCCGCCGCGGCCCTCATGCTCTCTTCGTCGAGACGGTTGCCGACGAGAGCCTTCGACGCCGGTTCGACCTCGAGCGGCGCGGGCGCAATCCCGCCGAGCACGACGCGCGCGTCCTTCAC
>DASRCS010000206.1:0-4597 GCA_035652995.1 Pyrinomonadaceae bacterium | reverse complement strand
CGATTTCAACATCTCCACGCCCGATCAGATCATTCAGCAGTTCGATCAGATCACCGGGCTCATCGGTCTGATCGCGATCGCGATCTCCGGGCTGGGACTTCTCGTCGGCGGCATCGGCGTGATGAACATCATGCTCGTCTCGGTGACCGAGCGGACGCAGGAGATCGGCGTCCGCAAGGCCATCGGCGCGCGGCGGCGCGACATCGTGCGCCAGTTCCTTTACGAGGCGATGACGCTGACGTTCCTCGGCGGCGTCATCGGCGTGCTGCTCGCCGTCGGCATCAGCAAGATCGTGGCCTTCTTCTTCCCCGTGCTGCCCGCGGCGGTTCCCCTGTGGGCGGTCGTCACGGGCCTCGCCGTCTCGGTCTTCGTCGGCCTCGCCTTCGGCGTCTGGCCCGCGCGCAAGGCCTCGCGCCTCGACCCGATCACGTGTTTGAGGTATGAGTGAGAGGCCATTGCGCGCGTTGACGGGTGGACGACAGAAGCCGACGGAGTCGGCGAAAGAGGGTAGCCCGCGGCGTGAGCTGTGGGATGACGGCAGAACGAAAGAATTTTCAAGCCCCGGAGGGGCGAAAGAATTTCTTGGACGTTAATGCGTCTCGAAATTCTTTCGCCCCTCCGGGGCTTCGATGTTTTTATTGCTCGACACCCACGGCTCGCGCCGCGGGCTACATTCTATCGCCCCTGACGGGCTTCCCTTCGTTTTGTCCCTTTTCACTTCCTCTCTCGAAGCTCGCGCAGCAACTCCTCGCCGAAGTAGCCCGCCGGGATCGTGCCCTGTCGCATGAAGAGCAGGTGGAACTCCTTGGCCGAGAACTTGTCGCCAAGCTCTTTGGCGGCCTGCGAGCGCAGCGCGTAAATCTGATCCTTGCCGAGGTGGTAGGTGATGGCCTGCGTCGGCCACTTCGAGTAGCGGAAGATCGCGGCCTGCGAGGTGCGGCAGCTCGCGGCCTTCGCCGGCGACAGTCCAGCGTCCGAACACTTGCCCGGCTGGAAGTCAACGATGTTTGAGAAGAGGTCAACGGCGTCGTCGAACGAAAGGCGGCCCGTGTGCAGCCCCGCGTCAATGCGGACGCGCAGGTCGCGGTAGAGTTGGCCCTGAAGCTGGTAGAGGCGTTCTTCGGGCGTGTAGAAGCCTTCGGGCGCGCCGGGCTGCGGCTCGGCCATCAGAGCCTCGGCGTAGTGCGCCCAGCCTTCCGCCGCCAGCGAGTCCTCCCACATCGCCGAAGAGTCCTCGACCGCGCCGGGCGTGAGCCAGCGCACCCACGCGATCTGGTCGCGGTTCTGCGTCATCACCTTGTAGTGCCAGTCGTGGCCGGGGAAGCCCTCGTGCGCCGAGAGGTCTGCGAGCGCCGCGCGGTTGTTCTCCTTGAGCTGCGCCTGATCGTTGTTGCCGGAGGTGGTGACGTAGAAGCGGCCCACCCCGCTCTGCTTGAACGGTGGCGCGGGGTAGTAAGCCGCGCCGTCAATCGAGGCGCGAAGGGGCGGCGGAGTCTCGACCACGTCGAGCTTGTAGTCCGCCGGCACGTCGAAGATGCCGGTCTTGCGCGCGTATTCGACGAGGCGGACGGCGGCGTCCTTGTACCAACTGACTTCCTCGGCGTCCGTCTTCGGGTAGTCCTTGCCGAGTTCGTCCATCACGGCGCGCACCGCCTGCTGGTCGTCGGCGGGAAGGCTCAGGTTGTGCTTCTGCCCGATCTCTCGCGCGAGCTTGAACATCTGCGCTTGCGTGGCCTGCACGACGGGCCACGACTCGTCGAAGAGTTGCGACACGGTTTTGTCAACGCGGAGATTATTTTTCAGCGCCCAGTTGTACTCGTCCTCGCCCATCACGAAGTGATCATTGCGGAACTGCTCTTTGACCGCGGGGCGCACGTCCGCGAACGCGGTGCCGGGCGCTTTCACTGTGTCGAAGAAGGTCTGCGCGACGAAGTCATGCATCTCGCGGTAGGCCCCAGCCGCGCCCTTCGACGCGTCGGCCAACTGCTTGAGCAGGTCTTCGCGCTGCGGCCCCTGCGCGATGTCTTTGGTGAAGAGGTCCGGGAAATCCTTGTCGTAATACTTCGCGTCGGCGTCCGAAGTGTCGAGCCCGTCGCGCTGGAGCATGCGCCAGTCGGGCGTGTTGCCGGACTTCACCCCGGCGGAGAGATTCTCCTCAGCCGTCTTCATGTAGCGCGGGAAGTCCTGCAAGCGTTTGACGACGAGCGCCCACTCTTCGGGCGTGCCGTATGTCTTGTCGCCCGTCTGCGTCATGCCCTGAACGAAGAAGTCAACGGAGCGGAAAGGCTCGACCGTGTAGGTGTCGAGCGAGCGCTCCTGGTAGCGACGCTGCTGGTGCTGGTGAAGTTGGAAGGCGATCTGCGCGAGCGCCACGTCGCGGTCAATGCGGCGCGCGGGCGTGAGCGTGTTCGGGTCAATCGCCTGCAAGCTCTTCTGCGTGTCCGCGAGCCAGCGGTCTTCGTCGGCGAGCGCCGCCGCGGAGTAGTCGCGCAAGCGCCCGTCCGCCTCTTTCAAAGAAGGGTCTAACCCTGCGCCGCCGAGGTACGTGTTGACCGAAGGGTTGCGGCGCAAAAATTCGATGACGTACTTGTCGTGAATCGCCTTGAATGCCTGATCGCCCGCGCCGGCCTGCGCGCCCGTGTTCGCGTTCGCGGGCGAGTTCTGCGTCTGCTGCTGAACGCACGCGCCGGTCAAAAGCACCGCGATGAGCAGTAATAGTCTTTTCATTCTTCTCGTCTCTTTCGTGTGGCTGTTCGTGTCTTCCGATGAAGCTGGTTCGGCTTGACGGAGAGCTTAACGCCGCGCTCGCGCCGCCCGCAAGCGGAGCGTGCGCGCCGCCCGCGTGCCGCCCTCCGTGCCCGTCGCCGGAGGGCGCGCTTGTTCGGCCTCGCGCCGTTCCGCTACACTTGGGCCGAAGGCTTCCACCAAGACAGAGACGGCGGGGAAAGTTTGCGCGGATGAGTGATTTGAACAGGCGGCGCTGGGCCGTGCAGAGCGAGTACGGGCGCGAGGCGGCGGGGCTGACATACGAGGAGGCCGCAGCGCTCGTCGGGCGTCTGCGCGCCGAGAAGACGAGCGGACTCTGCATCATCACCGACGAGGCCGCGAGCTATCTCCCGCTCGCGAAGAGGGCCGACAAAAAGTCGGCGGGCGGCAACTCTAAAAGGGCGCGGCGCGGAAGGAAGAAAGGCGCGTGAGAATTGCGGAATGCGGAATGCGGATTAATGAGAAGCGCTTTCTCAAATCCGCAATCCGCATTCCGCAATCGAACCTAGTTTTCCGGCGACTTCGGCGCGTCGGGCAGGCGCACGCGGCGTTGCTCGTTGCGTATGCCGAAAGTCGGGCCGTCCTTGACGGTGTAGTCGGGCGGGACTTGGAAGAGCGTCGGCGAAGGCTCGACGCGTTGGATGCCCGTCAGCTTGTAGGTCGTCTCGCCGAAGCGCGGGTCGCTGTGGCGCGTCATGACGACGACCTGAAGCTCCGGCGAGTACCAAGTCTCGTTGACGATCTGGATCGGCTGCTCGTTGCCGATGTCTCCCGCGGGTATCGTCTCGGTCACGCGCGTGCCCTCGGCCTGCACGCCCTCGATGTTCTGCGGCGCGAGCTTCTCGGTCTTCGAGTCGGCCATCTTGAAGCCGTAGAACTCGACTTTCGGCAAGCCGGGGCCGTCGGGCGGCGCCGCCGGAGCCGTGAAGACGAAGTTGCGGCTCGTCTCGACCTTCGCGTCGCCGGACTTCTCCGCGCCCGCCGCCGCACCGCCGGACAACCTCCTCTCGATGATCGCCTTCTCGGCTCCGCCCGGCTCGGTCTTGAAGTTCAACTCGATGCGCGCCATCTTGCGCGCGACCTTGCTCGCGGGGTCGAGGATGTACGTGAAGCCCCCGACTGGGTCGTTGATGAAGAAGGTCTGCGGCGGGTCGCCCGCGGCGGCGTAGGGGCCGATGGTGCCGAGCGTCTGGTCGCGGCGCGTGCGCCCTTCGGAGTCGCGATAGACCTGCGCGGTCGTCTTGCGGACGATGCGGTTGCCGTCGGCGAGCGTCTGCACGCTCTCGGTCACGGCCTGGGCCGAGTAGGGCGCGCCGCGGACGACCTTGCCGTCGAAGCTCATCTCCGACCCGACGAAGACGAACGTGTCGCCGCCGCCGTGAACGTTGGTCGTCAGCTCCGACCCGTTCTGATCCGTCGTGACGACGACCACGCTCCCGTCGGGCGGCGGCGCCGGCCTCTTCTGTTCCTGCGCGCTCGCGCCGACCGAACTGCCCAGGAGCGCAAGCGTGACCGCGAAGACAAAAAACTTCCTCTTCATTCGTTTCACTTCCTTTCGTTTTCTTATTCGAGAGTTTGATTGCCGCCTGCCGCCGCGAGGACTCGTCGAGTCCGCCGGCCAGCGCCGCGCGCGCGGCCTCACTGCCGCGCCCGGCACGCGGAGGGATCGGCGTGCCCGCCAAAGGACGCGGCAGAGACGCCGCGCGCCGCGCTGTCTTGCAAAGACCGGGGCGCGTTCAAAGTCGGTCGCGCCCTTCTGAAATTCACTCCGAGCCGCGCGCGCTCAGCGCACGAAGCGGATCGCGCGCGCGATGCCGTCGTCGCCGAGCAG
>DASRCS010000205.1:0-19111 GCA_035652995.1 Pyrinomonadaceae bacterium | reverse complement strand
CGACACGTCGAAGTACATCCCGCGCGTGCCTTCGGGGAAGAGTCGAGGCGCGACGGCGACGACGGTTGAATAAGCCCAAGCCGAACCCGTGCCGAGCGCGACCAGCGTGTCCATGTTCGCGTTGTGGTTGCGGAAGTTGTTCCAAGCGCCCGCGAAGAACTGCCCGCCCGACCACGCGAGCACCGGAAGAGTCAGCGCAGCCAGCGCGATGCCTATCAACTGCTGGCGGCTCATCAACACGTCATGCATCGCGGGGACGTACTCGGCGAGCATCAACAGCAACACCGGCACGGCGACCGCCGCGGCGAACACGAACTTCCGCACCATCAGGCGGTACTCGCGCGCCTGCGCTTCCTCCTGCGAAGCGAGCGTGACCGACGCATCCTTCGACGAAGCCTTCGCGACCGGCGCGGCGCGTTGAAGACGGACGAGAGGTTGCGGCGCGCGCGTCGAGATCGAGACGGGAGTTGTTTGCGATGCGGACGCCGAGACCGAGATGGGCGTTTGCGATGCGGATGCAGTGTGCGAGTCGGGCGTCGCTTGCGAGTGGCCGGAGCAGCAGTCGTGTTCGCCGGAACTCTTCGCGGTGAAGCGCGAAGGGTCGGCGTCGAACTTCTGTTTGCAGCCGGCGCAGCAGAAGTAAACGGTCTCGCCCTCGAACTCGCTCCGCGCCGCAGCCGTCGCGGGGTCAACCGTCATCCCGCAGACGGGGTCAATATGCTGTGCCGTCGTCGCCGCTTCCATCGCACACATCCTTTCGCGCTTCCGAGACGCCCGATGCGCCAAGTATAAACCCTCCGCCCGTGGAAAGAGTCAATCGTGGCTGCCGTCGCCGTGCATTCCTCCCATGCTCATGTCCGTCTTGCCCGGACGGACGCGGAAGAAGAGTCGCCACGAGATTGGGCGCTGTCCGTAAACGGGGCCGAGGATGGCGGGCTTCGAGTAGAGCGTCGCGTCGCTTCCTATCGCGAGTGAAAGCTTCTCCGTGTCCCACACGTCGCGCGCGTAGCCCGCGGTGTACGCGCCGATGCGGAACGTCGGGTGTTCCTGCGTGATGCCGAGAAGCGCGCGGTCGCTCGCGCGCAGCAGCTCGTCTCTGTCAACGAGTTCGAGACGAGTGTAGATGTAATTGCGTTCGACGAAGTTGACCGTTGACTCGAACGTGTAGCCGTTCAGGTTGCGCGTCGCGCCGCCGTCGCTCACGTGATTGCGTCCCCAGACGACTGCGCTCGCCCAGTTGCCGCGGTCGAAACGTCGGTTGTACTGCACCGAGGCGGTCGCGCGCCTGATGTCCGCCGCAGGCTCCTGCGCTTCGGGGCTTCGCAGGAATCCGTAGGAGACCTGCGCCGCCCAGTCGCGGTTGGGCATGAACGAGAGGCGGGCGGAGCGCGAGTTCCATTTGTGCGAGTCGAAGTCGTAGCGGTTCTCGTCCGGCTCCCTGCCGTTGAAGATCGAGCCTTCGAGTTTAAAGCGGCGGAAGGTGAAGCCGGTGGTGAGGACGCCGAAAGAGATGTGCGTCGAATCTTCGAAGTGGTGCGCGAGCGTTGCGCTCGGATTCTCCGACGCGGACTGACGGTGCATGAAGGCGTCGGGGCCGAGCGCAGGCTCGCCGGGATAGCCGAAGTATGTGAACCACGTCGCGCGCTCGCCCAGAGGCAGAGTGTACTGCGCCGACAGTTCCATGAAGAGGTCGTGCGGGTGCTGCTTGTCAATGATGGGCTCGCCCTTGTACGTCTCGCCGGTCTGGAAGAGCAGCGGCGAGCCGCCCCGCGGGAAAGTGAACGGCTCGGCGCTCAGCATCGCGCGCAGTTGCAGCGTGCCGCGGCCCGCTTTGTGATAGACCTCGGACATGAGCCAGTTCGGCGAGTCGAACTTGGTCGCGCCGCGCGGGCCGCCTTGATGGTTGACGCCCGCCGTGAGATTGAAGTGGAACATCACGAGCCAGCCGCCAGCGACCTTGTAGTACATCCGCATCGGCCCCGAAGCGGGCTGCCACGAAGTGCCCGAACCCATCGCGCCCGTCGGCAAAAGATTCGTCCGACTCGACCCGACGCGGACGCTCATCTCGTCCGCCGTCATGACCAGCAGCGGCCCCATCTCCATCGAACCCTCGCCCGACGCGCCCGCGTCGCCGCGAGTTTCGCCGTGAGCCTCGTGCTTCATCCCCGGCATATCGCCCATGCCGCCGGAAGATTCGGGAGTCGGGGCGGGCGGCGGAGTCGCTTGCCTGTCGTCACCCTTCTTCGGCTGTTTACCTTTTTCCTGCGGAGTCGGCTTCGCTTTCGGCTTCGACTTCTGATCGCCCGCGTTCATGCCGGGCATGTCCTGCATCTCCTGCCCTGTGTCGCGCGACTTTGCGGCGGACACGCCGAGCGCGAGTAAGACAGAGGCCAGAACCAGCGCGCACAGGCGGGCGCGTTTCGGATGAGACCAACTCATGATTCCTCCTGAAAACGTTGCGTCGGCCAGGCCGCCGAGGGACGCAGAAACATGCGTTCGCGTTCCGCTCGACAAGCCTTGGCCGGGCCTTTCGGTTGTCGTGTTGAAGACGCGCGCGAGCTTCGGCAATCGCAAGGATGCCGAAGACGTTTGTTCGGAGGTTCTAAATGCGGAAGACGTTGACGAGGACGTGCCGCGCGGTCGAAGTTTCCGGCGGGCTGTTGTCTCTCGAAAGGCTAGAAGTGAAGTGAGGCGGCGTTAACTCCGAAAGCCTCGTCGCCGCGCGCGGCGGGGCAAGTTCGGAGCTTCGATTTCTAACTCCCGCCGCGCCCGAAGTCAGGGCCGGGCGCGGCGTTGACTGGCGGGCCGCGCAGTGTTCGCAGGTGTTTGCGACTCCGCCGACGAAGTCCGCGGCGGCGGCAAGGGCTTTCGCGCCCTGATTTGATTCCGCGCTCGATTCCGCGGCGGGCGTCATCCGCATCCCGCCCGACATCTCGTGCGACGCGCCGCAAGCCGTCTCGTGCGACGCGCTGTTGCGTGCGGCACGCGCGCGGCAGCAGGCGTGATCCCGCCGCATCAACGGGCACCTCGGCGAGGCGAACGCCTGCCCCAACGCGCCCGCGAAGAGCGCGACGAGGAGAGCGAACGCTGAAAGGTGGCGACGCCGCATCGAATCGAGATCAGAGTCGAAAACCCGTATGCCTTCCGAGACTGCTTCGCCGCCGAATATAACACAGACAGACTCGG
Source organism: Pyrinomonadaceae bacterium (assembly GCA_035652995.1). Taxonomy (GTDB): domain Bacteria; phylum Acidobacteriota; class Blastocatellia; order Pyrinomonadales; family Pyrinomonadaceae; genus QHXN01. Next base: position 15,925 of record DASRCS010000205.1, on the reverse strand, counting down.
CGCGCGGCCACGGCGCGAACCGGCGCGAGGGCGCGGGGTGTGCCGGACTAGTGCCGCCGCAATTCATTCAGCCGTATTTTTCGTCGTGAGCGCGGCGGTATTTGATGACACCTACTTGTTGATGTCCTCCTTGTTTTCCAGACGCCTGACGAGGTCGGCGAGCGGGGCCTTGAGCGATTCGGGGGCCGTCGCGACGGCGAGCTTCATCTCTTTGACCGCCGCGTCGAAGTCGCCCTTCGCGACCGCGACGCGCGCCGCGTCGTTGTGGCCGATCCAGCTATTCGGGTCTTTCCTGACGTTGCTGCGGAACAGCTCCATCGCTTCGTCCTGCCGCCCTTGCGCCTGAAGCCCGCGGCCAAAGTCGTGGATTTGAGACTGCGTGCCCATCGAGACGGCCTTGTCGCGAGCGGCCAAGGCTTCGTCCTTGCGTCCGAGCGCGGCCAGCGCGCGCGCCTTCGTCATCTCGTTCTCGAAGCGGTCTTCAAGCTCGATGGAACGATCCGCGTATTTCGCCGCCTCCTCCGCGCCGAGGTCGTTGTTCAGAAGGTAGTTGGCCGCCTCCATCCACGCCTGCCACTCGAATTGGACGCGGGAGCGGAGCTGGTTACGCAGGCTCTGCCGGACTATCTCCGGGGTGTTGACCTCGACCTTGAAAGGCACAGCGACCTTCTCCCAACGCATCGTGATGACCGCGGAGTTCGGTCTGGGGTCGTCGAAGTCATAGCTCAGGGCTTCGCGGTTCTCGATAGACTGCGGCTTCACGTTCACGCGGAGCGCGTCTTCGGCCTGGTCGTAGGTGAAGCTCCCCCATGAGGTCGAGTTCTTGGAGAAGATGACGACCCAAGAGGTCTCGCCCGGAATCAAATGCAGCCCGTATATCCCCTTCGCGAGCGGCTGGCCTTCGACCGTGACGGGGTCGCTGAATTCGATTGTGGTGTTGAAGTTGGCCCCGGCCCGCCACACCTGCCCGTAGGCTTGAAGCCCGCCGAATATCTTCCGCCCGCGGACGAGCGGACGGTGGTAGTCAATCGTGATGTCCGTGATGCCGATGCGCTGCGTGACGCGCGCGTGCTGGCTGGCGTCCGGCAGATTCAACAAAGCCGACTGCGCCCCCGCGCTCGTGACTCCGGCCAACGACCACGCGACCGCCAGCGCTGCAAAAGCGACGTATCTCCGCATGACACGAGTCTCCTTGTTTGAGGTAGCTCTCACTCTCTTTTTTGCGTCCTCGCGGACGGGCGCGCGTCGGGCCGCGCCTCCGATTGAGTCCGACCGCGAAGCGCTACTTCGTTTTGATTAATTGCCTTCCGCGATAGGTAATCGTTTCGCCCGGCTTCATCTCGTAGAAAGGAATCCCCAGCCTCTTCAATTCGGCGGCGAAGCCGTCAGCCGTCTGGGTCATGTCGGGGGAGGTCGCGTAGTGCTGCGGGACGGCGAGCTTCGCGCGCACCGCCTGCGCGGCGCGGGCCGCCATCCGCGGCTCCATGCCGTAATGGCCGCCGATGTTGAGCAGGGCCACGTCAACCTGATACTCCTCGCCGATGACTTCCATGTCTTTGAAGAAGGCCGTGTCGCCCGAATGATAAATCGTCGGGCCGTTTTTGATGATGATGACGAAGCCCGCCGGGTTTCCGCCGTAGGCCCTTTCGGGTTCGTTCGGGCCGGCCTTCGGATTGAACACGCTGCTCGAATGAATGGCGGGAGTCATGGCGATTGTCACCTCGCCGTCGGCGATCTGGATTTCGCCGCCGATGCCCATGATGGCGTCGGTCTCGGCCTGCTTCTGCGGGAAGTCGGCGAGCTTGACCAGATTGCCCGCCAGCTCCGGGTTGCAGACGAGCGCGGCCCCGGTCTTGCGCGCGATGGCGACGGCGTCGCCGACGTGGTCGCGGTGGCCGTGCGTCAGCAGTATGTAGTCAACCCTTGTGACCGCGGCGAGAGGGTCTTTGCCGTCTTTGGCGTCGGGGTTGGAAGGGTTGTTGAGCCACGGGTCAATCAACAGCACTTTGCCGCCGGGAGTGGTGATGGAAAAGGCCGCGTGCCCGAACCACTTGATTTTGGTTTCCTGCGCCGCCGCACGGCTGACAGAGCCGAGCAATAAAATAAACAGAACGACCAGCAGCCTCGTGGTTGCTACTCTGATTCCCATCGAGTTTCTCCGAACTCCATTAATCAGTGCCACAACTCTCGAACGTGGCGACTTTACTGCCGCCGAATTGTAAGTGAAATTGGCGTTTACACAAGAGCCAGTTTTAGACAAACCGGCTAGACCAATTTATGATCGCCGGGTCTAATAAACGACCGGGCCTGAACGCCGGTCGTCGTCTGAGAACACGGAGGAGATTATGTCCGACCAGGTTGTGACCGAGCTGTTCAGGAAAGCGATTTACGATTGTCTGGACGAGACCTTCGAGCGACATCACGGGATATATCTCGATAATGGCACGTCCCTGTTCGAGACGTTGGAGGGCATTTCCGCCGAGGACGCCTCGCGCGCGATTGCGGAAGGTTGCGCCCCCGTGGCAGCACACGTCGAACACGTCCGCTTCTACCTCGACGCGCTCGACGAAGTGATGCGGAAGGAAGAGGTGATTAAGGTGGATTGGCGCGAGGTCTGGGGAAATGTGCGCGGGGTGACGCCGGCGGAGTGGGATGAGATGAAGCGAAGGCTCCGCGCAAGTTATCAGAGAGTTTTGACCACGATGAAGAATGATGAGAGGTGGCAGGGTGAGTACGGCGCGGCGGGTTCGCTCGCAGTCCTGACTCACACGGCTTACCACTTGGGCGCGATTCGGCAGGCGTTGCGCGCGATCAAGGCGGCGAAGAATTAGCACCAACGGCAACGCGAGCGAGCGCGGCGGCCTGCGACTCGTCCGACCGGATTCGCAAGCGGGCGTTAATCGCGGGCGACTTCGGTCAGCACTTGCGCCAACTTCTTCACGCCCTGCCTGATTTGTTTCGCGTTGTAAGCCGCGTAGCCGAGGAGCAGCCCGCCGCGTAATTTTTGATTGATGCAGTAGGCCGAGACGGGCGAGAGGTTCAGACCCGCCTGCGCCGCGCGGCGCGAAACTTCCCCGTCACTCGTGCCACCGGGGAGCCAGCCGATGAGGTGCATTCCCGCCTCGGCGGGCGCGACTTCCAACATCCCTTTGAGGTTTTTTCGCGCCTCCTCGACCAGAATCCGCTGACGCTCCTCGTAAAGCGCGCGCATCCGGCGGACGTGGCGGGCGAAGTGTCTTTCGGCGATGAACTCCGCGAGCACCGCCTGCTCAATCGAGGGCGAATGCAGGTCGGTGAGCGCGCGGGCCGCCGCGAAGACTTCGATTAAATCCGCAGGCGCGACCAGATAGCCGAGCCTGAGCGCGGGGAAGACCGTTTTGCTGAACGTGCCGATGTAAATCACTCGCCCGTCGCGGTCGAGACCTTGGAGTGAGGCGAGCGGACGCCCGGCGTAGCGATACTCGCTGTTGTAATCGTCTTCGATGATGAAGGCGTCGCGTTCCCGCGCCCATTCGAGCAGACTCAGACGGCGCGTCAAACTCATCGTCACGCCGAGCGGGAACTGGTGCGACGGCGTGACGTAGATGAGCCGCGCCTTCACGCTCCGCTTTCGCGCCTTCCGCAAGTCGAAGCCTTCGTCGTCTATCGGCACGGGAACGATCCTCGCGCCCGTCGCGCTAAAAACGTCACGCGCCCCGATGTAGCCGGGGTCTTCGAGACAGGCTTCGTCCGACCTCGACAGGAAGAGTCTGCCGATGAGGTCGAGCGCCTGCTGCGTCCCGTTGGTGATGACGATCTGCTCCGGCGTGCAGCGCACGCCGCGCGCCGCCGCGAGGTGCGCCGCGACGGCTTCGCGCAAGGGTTGGAAGCCGACCGCGTCGCCGTAACTGAGAATCGGCGCGGGCGGTCTTTTCTGCCACCTCTGCGCGATCTTCGCCCACACGCCGAACGGGAATTCTTCGACCGCCGAGACGCCGTGCTGGAAAGGCACGAGCGCGGTCGCGCAGTGATGGCGCAAAATAGTCCTGCCGTCCCGCGCCAAATTACTGCCGTACTCCGACAGCCTCACCTTCCGCGCCGGAGGTTTTTCACGACGCTCCGCGCGCTCGAAACCCGAAGCCTGCAAAAACTCTTCGGGCAGGTGCGCGGCGACGAAGGTTCCCGCCCCGCCGCGGCCTTCGAGGTATCCTTCCGCCAGAAGTTGTTCGTAGGCGTTGACGACGGTCATTCTCGACACGCCGAGTTGTTTCGCCAAGAGGCGGGAGGCGGGAAGTTGTCTGCCCGAATGAAGCCCGCCGCTCAGAATCGAGCGGCGGATCACTTCGTAAATCTGCCGGTAGAGCGGCGCGTCGGATTTTTCGTCGAGCGTGATGAACGGCGGATGCGGCATACTCCCGCGAGTGTAAATTGGTACATTCTCTTTGTCGAGAAACGGCTCTCGCGTGGATGCCAATTTTGCCCGGAGGGTACGAGGCTCAAGAGGGAACGACAGTTAATAAAGTCAGACCGCGCGCCGACGCCCGTACACGCGCCGGACTCCGGCGCACGCGCGTATCGCTTCGGCGAGCCGGGCCGCGCCGCGCCGAAGCTTCTCCTCGTTGTAGGCGGCGTAGCCGAGTTCGATGCCGCCGCGAGGTGGAATGCCGGAGTAGAAGGCGGACATCGGTCGCACCTCGACGCCGCGCGCCAGCGCCTCACGCGAGACTTCCCTGTCGTCCAAGCCCTCACGCAGCCAGGCCGCGAGGTGTATGCCTGCGGGCGAAGGCTCGACTTCGAGCAGGTCGCCCGCCTCGCGCCGGAGCGCCCGGACGAGCGCCGCCTGACGCTCGCGGTAGAGCGTCCGCATCCGTCGAATGTGGCGACCGAAGTATCCCTCCTCGATGAAGTCGGTCAGCACTGCCTGCTCGACCGAAGGCGAATGCCGGCCAGACATCGCGCGCGCCGCGATGAACGCGTCAACCAGATTCGGCGGGGCGACGAGGTAGCCGAGGCGCAGCGAAGGGAACATGACCTTGCTGAAAGTCCCGACGTAAACGACGCGCCCGTCGTTGTCCAATCCCTGAAGCGAGGCGAGCGGGCGTCCCTCGTACCTGTACTCGCTGTCGAAGTCGTCCTCGACGACCCACGCGCCCGCGCGGCTCGCCCAGTCGAGAAGCGCGAGGCGGCGCGGCAGGCTCATCGTCATGCCGAGCGGGAACTGGTGCGACGGCGTCACGTAGATCAGACGCGCGCCGGGGGCGAGCGCGGCACCGGCGTTCACGTCAATCCCTTCTTCGTCAACGGGGACGTGCGCGGGCCGCGCGCCCGCGGCGGTCAGTGCCGCACGCGCGCCGGGGTAACAAGGTTCTTCAAGCCAGACCGCGTCGCCGGGGTCAAGCAGCACGCGTGCGATGAGGTCGAAGGCCATCTGCGCGCCGTCAACGACGACGACCTGCCCCGGCTCGCAACGCACCGCGCGCGAAAGTCCGAGGTAGGAGGCGATGGCCCTGCGCAGCGGGGCGTGGCCCTGCGGCTCGCCGTAAGAGAGCAGGCTGTCGGCGGGCCTGCGCCAGTGTCTCGCCGCGAGCTTCGACCAGATGTCGAAGGGGAAGGTGTCGAGGGCTGGGATGCCGGGCTGGAACGGGCGCACGCGGTCGGGCGCGCGCGGGACAAAAGGCGCGAAGGCCGCGAACGCCTTGCCGCGCTCCGAGAGTCCGAGTTCTTTGCCGCCCGCGCGCTTGGCGATGCGCGTCACGGCCTTGACGTTGAGGAGGTCTTCGGGCAGCGCGCGCGAGACGTATGTGCCGGAGCCGACCTGACCGTCAAGGTAGCCTTCGGCGAGGAGCTGTTCGTATGCGTTGACGACCGTGTTGCGCGAGACTCCCAACTCTACGGCCATCTCGCGCGTTGACTGAAGGCGCGTGCCCGGCGCGAGTTGCCCCGAAAGGATCGCGCCGCGCAGCGAGTCGTATAGCTGCCGGTAGAGCGGCGTCCTCGATTCGGCGTCGAGCGCGACCAGCCCGTTCGGCAGCGCGGACGAATATTTTGCCATCGGATAATCCTGCGTCAGAGACCGGCGCGAAATTGGTGCCTTCGGCTTAAGATAAACCGGCGCTTACGCGAAGTCCAATTTGCGCGGCTCGCGCGGGGGCGTGCGTGCGGTCGCCGTCGGAAGGTTGTACGGGCGGGATGGTCAGCGGCTGCGCGAGTAATGACGGACGTGTGGAGGAGGTTCGATCTCCGGCGCGAGTCGCGGGTCGGCGACGGGAGCGCAGGTCGTCATGCGCAACGGTATCTCGCCGGCCCAGACCGGCAGTTGGTAGTCCGGCTCGTCGTCAATGGGCGGGCCTGTTCGCAGCTTGGCCGACGCCTCTTCGAGCGGCAGCCTCAACACGAGCGTCTTTCGCAGCTCCGCCTCGTCCGGCCCGCGGACTTCCGCCCAGCGGCCCGGAACGATGTGATCGGTGATCACGCTCAGGGCCTCGGTCTTCTCCGCGTCGTCCTCGACGACCGAGGCCGTGCCGAAGACGACGACCGAGCGGTAGTTCATCGAATGGTGGAAGGCCGAACGCGCGAGCACCAGCCCGTCGAGCAGAGTCACGTTGACGCAGACGGGGACGCCCCCGGCGAGCGTGCGAAGCATTCGGCTCGCCGCCGAGCCGTGGATGTAGAGCGTGTCGCCCGCGCGACCGTAGCCGGTCGGGATGACCACGGGCGTGCCGTTCGAGACGAAGCCGACGTGGCAGACAAGCCCCTCGTCGAGTATCCGGTAAACCTCCTCGCGCTCGAAAGAGCCGCGCTGCGGCAGACGCTTGAGCCGCGTCCTCTCCGTCGGACTAAAATTTTCCACGCCCATCTCTCCTCCCGCGCCGCGCGCCCTGAATCTTCAAACGCTAAATCTTCCTGACCGCGTCGCCGACGCGTATCACGCCGGGGCGCACGACCTTCGCGTTCAGCCCGCGCAGTCGCAGCCGACGGCCCTGTGGCGAGTTGACGAACTTCATCGCGTCCTCGCCGAAGCGGCTCACGAATTTTTTGCAGCCGGTGTGCGGCTGTTCGGTGACTTCGATCACGGCGGAGCCGAGCGCGAGCCGCGTGCCCGCGGGCAGGTTCTCGTCGCTCAAGTCCATGTCAACGATGAGCTGGTCGCCCGCGAGCCTCCACCGCCCTCTGTCCTGCGCGACGAGGTCGAGTATGCGCGAGTTCATCACGTTGAGCTGCATGTCGGGGTGCGCCGAACCGTCCGGCGTGCGCGAGCTGCCGCGCGCTTTCCAACTGTCGCCTTTGAGTCCCTCGACGAGATCGAGTTCGCCCTCCTCCAGAACCTCGCGCTCGTCCACGGCGGGCCTTCGCACGATCAGCTCCAGCACGCCCTCGTCTTTCGGCGACAGGAGGACGCGCCCCAGCCCCGCTTCAAGCTCTTCCGTCGTCAAATGTCTCACTTCCGCCAACACTCTTCTCCTCGTTCAAACGGAGAACCATCAGCCCGCGTTTTCGCGCTCTTCACTCGGCCCCGACCGTCGGCTCGACCTTCACCTCGAAGTTCATCGAGTTGGCGATGAAGCAGAGGTGGTGCGCCCGCTCGTGAAGCGTCCGCGCGAGTTCCGTGTCGCCGCCCCGTTTGACGGTCGCCGCGGGCCGAAGCGTCACCTCTTTGAAGTGGCCGCCGCCGTCCTCCGTCAGAGTCATCGTCCCTTCGGCGTGATCCGCGTAAGCCGTCACGACGATTCCGGCGTCGGCGCAGAGGTGCAGGAACCAGAGCATGTGACACGCCGAGAGCGAAGCGAGCAGCAACTCCTCCGGGTTGTAGCGAGACCCGTCGCCGCGGAATGCCGGGTCGGACGAGCCGGGGATGACGGGCTTTCCGTCCCCGGCGATTTCGTGCGCGCGCTCGTAAGACGTGTACGCGCTCGTCCCCGCGCCGGTGTTCCCCGTCCACCTGACATCAATCTCGAAGCTGTGCGCCTTGTGCGTCGCCTTCGACAACGTTTGCACCTCTGCTTTAACGATCAGTAGCTGTTCAAAATCTTGCCGAGCCGTCCGATGCCTTCCTCAATCGCTTCGGGCTGAGAGTTCGAGAAGTTCAGGCGCATGAAGTTGTGGCGCGGGTCTGCGGCGAAGAAGGGTGCGCCGGGGACGAAGGCGACGCGCTCGGCGATTGCCTTCTCGAAGAGTCCTTCGGCGCGCACCTCTTCGGGCAGCTCGACCCAGAGGAACAGCCCGCCGTCGGGGCGCGTCCAGCGCGAGGACGGCGGGAAGTTTTCGGCGAGCGCCGCGAGCATCGTGTCGCGCCGCTGGCCGTAAACCTTCTTGATGCGCTCGACGTGCGCGTCGAAGTCGAAGGCCGCGAGCAGTCGCGCGGCGGCGCGCTGCTGGATCGTGTTCGTGTGAAGGTCTGCCGCCTGCTTGGCGCGCACGAGCGCCCCGAAGACTTCGCTAGACGCGTGCGCCCAGCCGACGCGCATCCCCGGACTCAGGGTCTTCGAGAAGGTGCTGAGGTAGATGACGAGTCCGTCTTCGTCCAAAGCCGCGAGCGGCGGGAGCGCCGCGCCGCGGAAGCGCAACTCGCCGTAAGGGTCGTCTTCGACGACGGGCACCGAGAAGCGGCGCGCGACTTCGACGAGCCGCCGCCTGCGTTCGAGCGACAGAGTCGTGCCCTTCGGGTTGTGGAACTGCGAGACGACGTAGATGAACTTCGGCCTGCGCTCCATTCGTTCGACGGCGCGCTCGACCTCGTCAACGCGCATCCCTTCGTCGTCGCTCCCGACGGCGACGAGCCGTGCCTCGTAGCCCTTGAAGACTTGCAGCGCGGCGAGGTAGCAAGGGTTCTCGACGACGACTGCGTCGCCGGGGTCGAGGAAGATTTTGCCGACGAGGTCAATGCCCTGCTGCGAGCCGCTCGTGACGAGCACGCGCGCGGCCTCTGCGTCGCCGATGCCGCGGCGGCGCAACCTCGCGGCGACCCACTCGCGCAAAGGCAACCAGCCTTCGGTCGTGCTGTACTGGCAAGCCTGCGCGCCCTCTTCGGCGAAGACTTCGGCGTGCGCGCGCGCGAGTTCTTCGACGGGGAAGAGTTCGGGCGCGGGCAGGCCGCCCGCGAACGAGATCACTTCGGGCCGCTCCGTCACCTTCAGAATCTCGCGTATGGCCGACACGCCCATCCCCGCGAGCCGCCGCGCGAACGCGTACTCGACATCCTCTTTTATCATCGCTCTCTTCAGTAACCTCCGGCGCGTGGGCCGAACCCCGTTTCAGATTGCCGCACGCTTTCATCAGAACATTAAACGAAAAATGCGCCGCCGCAAGTACCACTTTCGCGCGGGCCGTGTGTACCACTTCCAAGACCGGGCGGGTGAACGCGCGGAGGCCACTTCGCAGGCCGCTCCAGCGACCGACGCGGCCTACCCTTTGAAGCGACGTTGCAGTTGGCGGACTAGCGCTGCCGGTCGCGCAGGACTGAGAGGTAAGCGCTCCAAGGCCCGGTCGCCTCCGCATAGACCTTCGCCATCGTGCGGGCCACCTGCGTCAAGTGGTCGAGGTCGTGGACGACCCACGCCGCGAGCAGTTGTCCGAGCGTGACTTCGCCGAGCGCGGGGTGCAGACCCTTCCGGCCAAGGTCTTCGTCAGTCAGGTTCATCGAGGCGAGCGCGGCCAGGCTCTCGCGCCGGAGTTCCGCGAAGGTCGCGAGCAGTTCGCCGAGACTCCTGCCTCGACTCTCCTTGAACTGAGCCGTGCGGTCGAACGGCTCGAAGGGTCGCACGTCGCCCGACATGATGTGGCGCGCGCGCGGAATCCAGTCGGCGCGCTCGCCGTGGACGAGGTGGCCGACCACGTCGTAAGGCGACCAGGTGCCTTCGCCCTCGGTCGCGCGCGACCACACGTCGGGCAGACCTTCGAGCAGCGCGCTCAAGGATGCGGGCGTCCGCTCAAGAACCGCCACGGCCTCGTCGAGACGTAATGCTTCTTGTGCCATCGTCGCCATTTTACCCGCGCGCCTGCGTTGAGCGCACGCGGGCCGACGCCGGCGAATTTGATTACGCGTCCGCCTTCGTGGAGAATACGAGCGCAATTCAACGCGCCTCTTTCGCTTGGAAAAAATATGAAGAACAAACTGGCTTTCCGCCTGCTCATCGCCACCGCGTTTATCGTCGCGGCTCACGCCGCGGCGCTCGCGCAAGGGCAGGCGACGGACAGGCAGCAGCTCGCCGAATACATCAGGAACAACTACACGAAGCGCGAGGTTTTGATTCCGATGCGCGACGGCGTGCGGCTCTTCACCTCGATCTACGAGCCGAAGGACACTTCGCAGAAGTACCCCGTACTCCTCGACCGCACGCCCTACTCGGTCGCGCCTTACGGCCCCGATAATTTCAAGACCTCGCTCGGCCCCGACGAGCTTTTCCCGCGCGAGGGCTACATCTTCGTCTATCAGGACGTGCGCGGCTGCTGGATGAGCGAGGGCGAGTTCGAGGACGCGCGGCCATACATCCCGAACAAGACGGGCAAGCAGACCGACGAGACAACCGACACCTACGACACGGTTGACTGGCTCGTCAAGAACGTCGCCAACAACAACGGTCGCGTCGGCGTCTGGGGCATCTCGTATCCGGGCTTCTACACCTCGATGGCTGGCATTGACTCGCATCCCGCGGTCAAGGCCATCTCGCCGCAGGCCCCCGTCTCCGACTGGTATCACGGCGACGACATGCACCACAACGGCGCGCTCTTCCTCGCGCAGAACTACGGCTTCTTCGCCTTCTTCGGACAGCCGCGCCCCGCGCCGATTCAGCCTTCGCCGACGGCCATCAAGCCCTTCCCGTTCGGGACTGAGGACGGCTACAAATTCTTTCTTGAGATGGGCGGTTTGAAGAACGCGGGTGATCTTTATCAGCAGCGGCTCGGCACGCGCATAAAATTCTGGGACGAGATGATGGCGCACCCGAACTACGACGAGTTCTGGCGCGCGCACAACATCCTGCCGAATTTGAAGAACATCCACGCCGCGGTGATGACGGTCGGCGGCTGGTACGACGACGAAGACCTCTTCGGCGCGCTCAACACATACCGGCACGTCGAGCGCCAGAACCCCGGCATCTTCAACGTGCTCGTGATGGGGCCTTGGTTCCACGGCGGCTGGGTGCGCTCGGACGGCGACTGGCTCGGCACGGCCTACTTCGGCGGCAAGACGGGCCTCTACTTCCGCGAGCACTTCGAGCTTCCGTTCTTCAACCACTTCCTGAAAGACAAGGGCGACATCTCGCAGATCAAAGAGGTCAACGTCTTCGACACCGGCGCGAACGAGTGGCGCGACTTCAACGCGTGGTCGCCCGACGCCGCGGTCGAAACTCCGCTCTACCTTCAGCCCGGCGGCAAGCTCTCCTTCTCGAAGCCCGCGGGCGGCGCGGCCTTCGACGAGTACGTGAGCGACCCGTGGCATCCAGTCCCGTACACGCAGAAGATCACGATTGACTACCCGCACGACTTCATGACCGAAGACCAGCGCTTCGCCGCCGAGCGCCCGGACGTGCTCGTCTATCAGACCGACCCGCTCGACTCGGACGTGACAATCGCGGGCGACATCAAGCCGCAGCTCTTTGTCTCTTCGTCGGGCACGGACTCGGACTTCGTCGTCAAGCTGATTGACGTTTTCCCGGACGACTACAAGTACCCCGCGGGGGTCGTGCCTCCGCCCGATTCGACGGCCTGCGTCTTCGAGCCGGGCGGCTACGAGATGCTCCTGCGCGGCGAGCCTTTCCCCGCGCGCTTCCGCGAAGGCTTCGAGCGACCGCGCCCTTTGCAGCCCGACGCGCCCGTGAAGATTTCCTACGTGATGCCCGGCGTCACGCACACGTTCAGAAAAGGGCACCGCATCATGGTGCAGATTCAGAGCACCTGGTTCCCGCTCGTCGCGCGCAACCCGCAGAAGTTCGTGCCCAACTACCAACTCGGAACGGACGCCGATTTCCAGAAGGCGACCGAGCGCGTCTATCACGACACGGCGCGCGCCTCGCTCGTCCTCCTGCCGGTCGTGAAGAAGTAACTGACCGGCTTTGCCGGAAAATCGAAATCGTGCCCATTAGTTGCGCCGGGACGCCGGGCGGGCACATTATGCTGTATAAATTCGCGCGGATGGTGTACATTATCGAGCCTGCTCGAAATGCTGCAAGTCAGGAACCCCGGAAGTGGAAAACGTAGAGCGCTCACAGTTCGTCGTCCTGGCCGGCCACCTGGACGAGCAGTCGCTGCCGGACATCATGCGCTCGCTGCGCGTGCAGAGGAAGTCGGGGCGGCTGCGCGTCGAGTATGCGGACGGCCCCGGCTCTTTCTTCTTCGAAGAGGGACAGCTCGTTGACGCGCAGCTCGGCTCGCTGCGCGGCGTCGAGGCCGTGCACGCGGCGCTCGCGCTCGAAGGCTCGTCCTTCAACTTCAACCCGCTCGTCAAACCGCCCGAACGGAACATCGACCGGCAGGGCCGTCAGTTCGTCGAAGACCTGATCGAGTCGCAGCGGCGCGAAGCCCTTTCGGAGATAGATGTAGCGCGCGGCGACTTCGGCGCGTCGCACCGCGCGGGCGACCTGCCGCAACGCGCGCCGCTGCAACTGCCTCCGGCGGCGGAACTCGTCGCGCCGTTGCAGGAGCGCCTGAACGCCGTCGAAGAGGCAATCGTCTCGACCTCGCAACGCTTCTCGCGCGAGCGTCTGATCTACGCCGCCGTCATCAGCTTCCTCGTCGGACTCAGCTTCATCACCACGCTCAGCGTCGCCTACGGTCCGCTCCGGCGCGCACGCACGACAGCAGCGCAACCCGCGCCCGCGCCGCCCGCAAACGCCGACGCTAACGGCGCGCAGCCTTCGGCAGCCGACGCGAAGACAGCCGATGCCGCCGACGTTTCGCGCGGACGCGGCGATTCGCAGCAAACGTCGAACGCGGGCCGGAGTCCTGAGACTTCATCGCAGCAGGGGCAGTCGCAGACGCCCGTGCCTTCGAGCGCGGCTTTAATCGGCACGCGCAGGGCCGAAGGCGTCACGACGGCGCGCGGCAGCTACGTCGTGCAAGTCCTCGTCGAAGTCAAAGACGGCGCGGTGACGGACGCGCGCGTCTGGAACCCGCGTCCGGGCGCGGCAGAATACGAGGCGGTCGCGCTCAAGATGGCGCGTGAGCGTCGCTACCCCGAAGGCTTCAGCGGCAGCGAGCGGCTGAAGATCATGGTCAGCCCTTGAGCCTGAAAGTTCGTCGGCGCGGCGCGAGCAACTGCTAAGACAAGACATGCTCTTCATCCGAAGCAACAGTTTCCCGCTCTCACTGCCCGACGGCGAACGGCTCCGGCTTCTCAAAACCCTGGCCGCGCGCGGCCTCAACCCACTCGTCCGCTCAACGCGCTACAAACTCCTTCAGTCGCTCGCGGGCCAGCGCGGAGACGCGTCCCAACTCGAAGCCGAGTGCGCGTCGCTCGGCGCGTCCGCGCCCGAACGCGCGTTCACGCCGGGCGAGTTGTTCTGCGCGGGGGACTGCGTCTTCTACCTCACGTTCGGCGGCGACGGCGCGCTCGGCGCGGGCGTGATCTACGACATCGAGACGGCGGAGCCTCTGCCCAAGCTCGAACGTTTCTGCCGCGACGTGCGCGAGGCGTTGGGCGAAATCGGAGCCGCGGCGACGCAGCCGGAACGTTCGACCGAGCTGATGCTTTTACAGCCGGAGGCGTCAACTCTTCCGACCGCGCTCTCGCGGTTCATGGCGCTTCAGCCCGCGGACTTCATGCGCGCGGAGGCTGCGTTCCGCGGCGGTCGCGGGCTGGCGCGCGCGTCGGAGTTGATGGAGGGGCGCGCGGTGCGCGCGTTCCTACGCAGCGCGCAAGAGATGCGTCGCGAGGGCTTCACGCCGCGCCGCCTGTTCGCGGAGGCCGCGTCGCTCGGCGTCTCAATCGAGAGGATGATGGAGGCGGGGCTGCTCGAATCCGAAGTGCGCGTGAGCTGCCGCAAGTCCGGCCACGCGCTCTTCGACCTGCCCTCGCCGGACTCGCTCGCGGCCGTCACGATCAGCAAGGCGAAGTGCAGCCTGTGCGCCGCGCCCGTCGCCGACGAGGTCATCGAGCAGACGATCAACCCGACGCGACTGGCCGTCTCGCTGCTCGAAGACGGCAGGTGGCTCACGAACCGAATTTACAAGATCGTCCGCGCGCTCGGCGTCCCCGAAAGCGAGATCGCGACGGGGCCGGCGTCGCCGCACGGCGAGTCTTACCTCGTCGCGAACGTGTGCGGCAACTCGTTCCTCTTCGTCACCAGAGACGGCGACATGACGCCGGCCTTCTGCCGCCGCGTCGCCGAGATGGTCGAGGAGACCGACGCCTCGCACCTCGTCGCCGTCGTCACGGGCGCGGCGGAAGACGAAGGCCGGATGCGTCTCTACGAGTTCGCGTGGCGGCGCGCGCGCGACGGGCGCGACCTCGGCATGACGCTCGCCGAAGGGCTGGGCGCGGCGCGCGCGCAGATCGAGGCCGCGTTCGAGATGGCCGTGCGGCGCGAACTCACGCGCAGGCTCTTCGGCCTCGACGCTGCGCTCGGCTTCAGCGCCGCGGGTTTCGTGCTCGGCTGGTTCAGGCTGATGCGCGCGTCGGATGCGGCAAGACAGAGCGCCGACGTTCAGGCGCGCGTCACGGTCGGCAGCGGTCGTTAACGTTTGAAAAGGCAACTCCTCGCTTTTTATTCGGCTCACGAGTCGAAAGTAGAGAAGCGGCACGCGGCACACGCCGCCGGCAACGACGGTCGAAAGCGATGAACATCTGGAAGAGCAAATACAGAGTTGACGGCGCGCAAGGATCGTCTCGTCGCGCGCTCCGGGGAAATGTTAGCGCCCGACGAGGCGCAGGCGCTGAGCGGGCCACGATCATCTGCGCGGTCGTCATCGCGGCGGCGCTCGGCGGCGCGAGCGGTCTCTGGCTCAGCGCGCAGTGGGCGTCCGCCGCGGCGTCAGCCGACTCGCCTGCTCCGGCCTCACCGTCGGGCGTTCGCGCGGCAGCGAGCGAACCGCCCGCGCGTCCGGGCGAAGCGGGGAACACTCCGACCGCCGCGAGCGACGCGAACGCGGCGGGCGACGCGAACGCATTGGACAAAGCGCCGGCTTCAAACGGCGACGCCGGGCCGATCTCGCATGACAATATCGAGCCGACCTCGCGTGACAACGTCGAGCCGCCCGCGGGCGCGCGAATCCCGTCGCGCGGCAGGCCGGAAGATGGCGGGGACGCCGCGAAGGCGGACGCAGTTGGTACCATCGTGGCGACCGGGCGCGAGAGGTCAGCGGAGAAAGCGGACAAGGGTAGCGGCGCGCGGACTGCCGAAACGCGGCTCGCGTTTGGCCGCGCGCAGGGCGGCCCGTGCAGGCTCTCGGCGAGCGCGGGCGCTCTCGCGATACGCGGCGGCGGAAGCGCGGCGGTGACCTTGAGCCTCGGCGGCGCGGGCGGCAGGATCACGGCCTCGACGCCCGACTGGTCGAACATCGTCGTGCTTTCCGAGTCCGGCCCGTTCGGCAACGAGGCGCAGAGGTTCGCGATCAGGTCGGTCAGCGGCAGGCCCGGCACCTACAGCGTGAGCTTCGCGTCGCCCTGCGGCTCGCGCACCGTCACCGTGACGGTCACCGGAATTCAGAGGTGAGTCTCGCTGGACGCAAGCCGGACGGCGCGTCGGCGTGACAGGAATCTGGCGGATGGGCTATGCTCTGACGGCTGCATGTTCGGTCGTCAGCTATTGGCTGTTAGCCTTCCGCTTTTGCTAACGGTCAACTGCCCGCGACTTCCAACGGAGAGGTGCAGGAGTGGTTGAACTGGCAGCACTGGAAATGCTGTGTACGGGGAACCGTACCGTGGGTTCGAATCCCACCCTCTCCGCCATCTAAGCCTCGCTTTTTTTCGAGAAGCTCGTCCCACATCTCGCCCGCACGACAAGGGGAAACA
>DASRCS010000204.1:0-12925 GCA_035652995.1 Pyrinomonadaceae bacterium | reverse complement strand
ATCTTCTTCGGAGGTTGTGAGCGATGAAACTCCGACCGCACCCATTCAGACTCTTCTCCGCCGCGCTGCTCGCGTGCGCCCCCCTCAACGTAGCGCACGCACAGTCCGCCAAGGCTGGCGACGCCGCACCCATGCGCCCGCAGCCAGGCACGAAGCAGGCCCCGCAGGCGAAACAAGCGGCGAAAAAGAAGACGGACGCGGACGACGCGCGCAAGGCGCGTGAGGTGCGCGAGTCGGTCGCCGCGCTCCGCGAAGTCGCCGACGCCGCGCGCTCGTTCGACGACATCTACGAGGTCGCGTTCATGCAGTCGGAGGCGGCGGACGCGCTCTGGCCCTACGACGAGCAGGCGGCACGCGCAATCCTCCGCCGCGCTTGGGAGGCCGCGACCGCTCCGGGCGTCGAGAACAAGATTCCCCGACTGAAAAATACAAGCGACCCGCAAGAGAAAGAGATCGCGCAAGAAGAGTTGGAGACCGCGCGTCACTTCATCATCAAGGCGGCGGCAAGACACGACCCGCGACTCGCCGACGCCTTCGTGCGCGACCTCGTGCATGACTCCGCCGAACAGACGCCAGCGTCGCAGGGCGGCGGGCAGGACTCCGCAAAACAGGACGGACAGACGGACGCCGAAGACTCGTCGCAATACAAAGTGCGCGATTTAAGTCCCGCCGGTTTCCAGCGCCTCGCCGTCGCAGACCAGCTACTCGCCGAGGGCGATTTCAAGAGCGCCGCCGAGTTGGCCGCGCCCGTCGTCGGCGAAGGCCCGACGCAGATGCTCATCGCGTTCATCATCAGCCTGCGCGCGCACGACGCGCAGGATGCCGACGCGCTCTACCTGCGCCTCATCGAAGTGACGCGCGCGGACGCAAGCGCGGACGCCAACGACATCATCCTTCTCTCCTCGCCCATCGTCTCGCCCAGCCTTCACATCTACGTCAGGGGGGACGGCTCGGCAAACTTCGCTTTGATAGGTCGCATCGGCGACGCCGATAACGGCGTCCCCGCTCCCTTCACCGCACAGGCGCGCGGCGCATTCTACGACGCGGCTGCATCGGTGTTGTTGCGCCCGCCCGCGCCGCGGGCCGAAGGACAACAGAACGGAGAGGCGGCCTCGCTCTACTACGCCGTCGGCCATCTCCTTCCCTTCTTCGAGCGCGACGCGCCGCAGTACGCGCCCGCCGTGAACGCGCGCATGGCCGCGCTCTCGGCGGAACTCGCCCCGGACGTTCGCGGCTCCCTCGCGGCGAGGATGGGCGTCAACAGCATCTCGCCCAAAAATCCCGTTGACCCGCTCGCCGCCGACATGGACGACGTGTCCCGCGCGCGCAGCACGGTCGAGCGCGACTCCGCGCGGCTCTACGCCGTGATGCGCGCCGCACACGGCAGGCTCTGGGATCGCGCGCGCAACATCGCCTCGGAGATCGAGGACGCGGAGGTGCGGCGCGGCGCGCGTCTCGGCATCTCGATCCGAGAGGTCATGGACATTTCGTACTCGTTCGATTCCGACGAGGCCAGGGATTTCGAGCGCGCCGTTGACTTCGTTCGCGCCGCGGACGTGCCGCCCGAAGT
Organism: Pyrinomonadaceae bacterium; assembly: GCA_035652995.1. Lineage (GTDB taxonomy): Bacteria > Acidobacteriota > Blastocatellia > Pyrinomonadales > Pyrinomonadaceae > QHXN01. The sequence continues at coordinate 11,355 of DASRCS010000204.1, read as the reverse complement.
GCGCGCGGTCGGACTCGCGCAAGCCGCCGAACTCGCGTCGCGCGTCGGCAGACAGGCGCGCGCAGACGAACTACTCACGGAGGCACAGGGCTACGCCTCACAGGCCGAACGCGGAAGAGAGCGCGCCGCGGCGCTCTCGCTCGTCGCGCTCTCGGCGTCGCGGGCCGACGCCCGACGCGTCTTTGAGTTGCTGCCGACGCTCGTCGGCGCGGCGAACGAGTCGGACGACCTGCCGTTCGACACGCTGTTCTTCGAGTTCGTCCTCAGCCCGGAAGACAAAATACCTTTCGCCCTCGACATCCCCGACCGTCCCGTGAAGCTGCCCGACGTGTTCGCAGCGGCGGCAAAGCTCGACGCCGCGCGGGCGTTCACCGAGGCGCGCAGTTTTCAAGACGAAGAGGTGCGCGCCGCCGCCCTGCTCGCCGCCGCACGCGCCTCGCTGGAGAAAAATTCCCGCGCGCAAAACGCCCGCTGAGGTTTTGCGGCGCGGCGGAAAATGACGGACAATGCGATTGCGGATTGCGGATTGAAAGGCAGCGCGGCCCTCTTCGTCGTAGCTTGAATTTAGCGCATGAGGAATGAGTCGGGAGGCGGTGCGGCTCTCATCAAGCACTAATCCGCAATCCGAATTCCGCATCCCGCAATCGGCTGGCTGGTGACTGATGGAGAACGTGCGAAGCCACAGTCCATTCTTCTCGCGGCGGCGCTGGGGCGTGAAGAACCTCTCGCCGTGGAAGACCATCGTCCAGCACACCGTGCATCAGTTCCACGAGAACGACCTGTTCACGCCCGCCGCGGCGATGAGCTACTTCGGCCTCCTCACGCTCTTCCCCGCGCTCCTCGTCATGCTCGTCATCAGCAACCGCTTCGCCGCGGGCAGCGAGGCGCTGTCGCACATCGTCGAAATCTATCCCGGCTCGCGCGAGTTCCTGCGCGCGACCGTGCGCTCGCTCAAAGACGTGGGCTGGGGCGGACTCGCGAGTGCGGCGGTCGTCACGCTGTGGGCAGGCTCGTGGGTCTTCGCCGTCATCGAGCGCGCGCTCAATCGCATCTGGGGCACGCGCCCGCGGGCGTTCCTGCACGGTCGCGCGCTGACGCTCGGGATGATCGGCGCGGTCGGCGTGCTGCTGATGATCTCCGTGTTTCTGACTTCGGTGCTGGTCGGGTTGCAGGAGTTGATTGACCAACTGCCGCTCCGCATCGTGCGGCGCACGCCGTGGATGACTTTGATGAACAACGCGTTCTGGCAGTCGCTGATCGCGGTCGCGGGCGCGCTCGTCACGATAGCCCTCTTCTCGGTCGTCTATCGCTTCGTGCCGAACGGTCGCGTGACGTTCAGGGACACTTTGCCGAGCGCGATCATCGCGGGCCTTCTGTGGGAGGCGGGCAAGTACGTCTTCGCTTCGAGCCTTCAATATTTTCACTACGACCAGATTTACGGCTCGGTCGGCGCGGTCGTCGCCGTGCTCACGTGGAGCTACGTCTCCAGCCTCATCCTCATGTTCGGCGCGCAGCTCTCGGTCGTCCTCCACCAGGAGCACGCGGGCGCGGAACTCGCGGTGGAGACTCCCGCATCACCCTCTTGAGAATTGCGGAATGCGGATTGCGGATTAAACAAACCGCGGTGAAGGAATGTCGGCACTGTGTTAAAGCTCAAGCCGTCTTCCAATCCGCAATCCGAAATCCGCATTCCGCAATCGAAGTATGCTCATCTCCGATTTCGACTACGAACTCCCCGACGAGTTGATCGCGCAGCACCCGCTCGAACGGCGCGACGCTTCGCGGATGCTCGTCGTGAATCGCGCGGAAGGGAGTTGGCGCGACGCGTCGTTCGCGGAGTTCCCTTCGGAGCTGCGCGAGGGCGACACGGTCGTCGTCAACAACACGCGCGTTTTCCCGGCGCGGCTCGCCGGAAGAAGAGAGCCGACGGGCGGGCGCGTCGAGCTTCTGCTCGTGCGGCGGCGCGGAGATTTCGAGGGCGAAGTCTGGGAGGCGCTCGCGCGGCCCGCTCGCAGGCTCGACGCGGGCGCGCGTTTGATTTTCGGCGACGGGCGGCTGCGCGCCGAGGTTCTGTCGCCGACCGAAGACGGCACGCGTCGCGTCGTGCGCTTCGAGGCCGAGGGCGAGTTCGACGCGCTCGTCGAGGAGTTCGGGCGGATGCCCCTGCCGCCGTACATCAAGCGCGAGGGCGACGACCTCGCCGCGCGCGCTGAAGACCGCGAGAGGTATCAGACCGTCTATGCCGCCGAGCGCGGGGCGATTGCCGCGCCGACCGCCGGGCTGCACTTCACGCCGCACGTCTTCGAGGAGTTGCGCGCGCGCGGCGTCCGCGTCGCCGAAGTTACGCTGCACGTCGGCTACGGCACGTTCGCGCCCGTGCGCGAAGAGGACTTGAGCAGGCACAGCGTCGCGCCGGAGTCTTTCGTGATCGCCGAAGAGGCTGCGCGCGAGATTAACGCCACGCGCGTGCGCGGCGGTCGCGTCGTCGCCGTCGGGACGACGACTGTGCGCGCGCTCGAATCGTCGGCGGACGAAAGCGGGCGCGTGCGCGACGGACGCGGCGAGGCCGCGCTGACGATCACGCCCGGCTACGAGTTCCGCGCGGTTGACGCGATGCTGACGAACTTTCACCTGCCGCGCTCGTCGCTGCTCGTGCTGGTGGGCACGTTCGCCGGGCGCGAACTCGTCCTCGCCGCGTACCGCCACGCCGTCCAAGTGCGCTACCGCTTTTACAGCTACGGCGACTGCATGTTCGTCGAGTGACGGGCGGGGTTTATGAAGTGAAGAGTGACAAGTCTCGAATGACAAGATAAAATCCTGCTCGTCACTCGACGCTTTTCACTCGCAACTGTTGTTGAGCCTTATGGCCGTGCTGAAAAAAATTCGCTCGCGTCTCTTCTCGTCCGGCGACGCGGAAGGCGGCGTCCTGTTGCCCGGCGAGTCGCGAGACACGCGCGCGGCGTCGGGCGCGGAGTCGCGCTACGACGTGCGCCCGCTGACGGTCGCGCAGCTCGACGAGTGCTGGCGACTCGACCAGCGCTGCTTCGTTGACGGCGAGGCTTACAGCCGCGAGACTTTCGAGTACCTTCTCACCTCGCCCGACTCAGTCTCGTACCGCGTCGTGACGCCCGACGGCGCGATGGTCGGATTCATCGTCGGCATCGTCGAGCCGGACGCGACCGGTCACATCACGACCCTCGGCGTCGCGCCCGAACACCGACGGCGCGGCGTCGCACACCGGATGCTCCTCAAGGTCGAGGACGGTTTCCGCAAGCGGCGCGTCCGCATCCTCCGCCTCGAAGTCCGCTCGGTCAACACCGGCGCGCAGGAGCTTTACACCAAGCTCGGCTTCGCCGTGACGCAGAGGCTCCCGCGTTACTACTCGAACGGCGGTGACGGACTGCTGATGATTAAATCTCTGGTCTGAAGAGCCGTAAACCGAAAACCGTGAACCGTGACAAGAATGAACCTCTTGTCACGGTTCACGGTTTTCGGTTTACGTGGTTTCTAACTGCGGCGCAGTTCGGTCAGGACTTGCTTGGCTACGGACTTGAGCGTGTCGAAGACGCCGACCCCGGTCGCGGCCACGGCCTCGTGGACGGGTTCGCCGTTGCGCTTGAGTTCGGCGACCATCTCTTCGGCGGGGATGACGTTCGGCAGGTCGCGCTTGTTCAGTTGCAGCACGTAGGGAATCTTCGAGAGGTCGTAGCCGTTCGCCTGTAGATTCTCTTCGAGGTTGTAGAGCGACTCGATGTTGGCGTCCATGCGCTCGTCCTGGCTGTCGGCGACGAAGACGACGCCGTCAACGCCCTTGAGGATGAGCTTGCGCGACGCGTCGTAGAAAACCTGCCCCGGCACAGTGTAGAGGTGGAAGCGCGTCTTGAAGCCGCGCACCGTTCCGAGTTCGAGCGGCATGAAGTCGAAGAAGAGCGTGCGGTCGGTCTCGGTCGCCAGAGAGATGAGCTTGCCCTTCGCCGTCGGCGCGGTCGCGTCGTAGATGTATTGCAGGTTCGTCGTCTTGCCGCACAGTCCCGGCCCGTAATAAACGATCTTGCAGTTGATCTCTCGTGAAGCGTAGTTGATGAAAGTCATATGTAGTTCCGTGGCGGAAGAGTCTTGGGATTCGCGGGTCTGAAGTCCGAAGTCGGTCGGCGAAAAGGTTTCGGTCTCGAATCGAGACCTCGAAGGCGCGACTCAGGATTCAGTTGAAGAGACTGTCAATGTCGTCGTCCGTGATCTCGGCGAAGAGCGCGTCGTCGGACTCGCGGCGCTCTTCGGCGAGGCGCTCGAGTTCGGCGAAGAGGGTCGAGAGGTCGCGCGACGCCTGTTTGACGCGCAGCTTGACGAGGCCGAGGCTCGAGCGGTCGTCGAAGACGACGACTAAGAGCACGCGCCCGATGATGCAGATGTGTATGCTCTCGCGCTCGCCCTCGTGCGAGAGCGTCGGGAACTCCTTCTCGCCGATGAGCTGCGCCATCCCGCCCGTGGCCGCGACGTTTCCGGCGGCGAGCGACGCCAAGCTCGTCGTGTCGAGGTCTGCGATGTCGCCTTGCGCGGCGATCTGCTGCCCGTTCTTGTCAACGAGAAAGACCACGCGGGAAAAAGATTCGAGACGCAGTTTGCTCAGGATATGCCCGAGCTGCTGATACTGCTGCTCGTGCATTATGATGGGTGTGTCTGTCATGCGTACACTGACTCTTTCTCGCAGGATACGAACTGAGGGTGAGTTTTGGGGCGTGATCTCCGAGGCGTCGGTCGAAGAACTAAATGAAGATTTAAGGAGATTTGACTCGCCGATTCCTTGATCGTTTCGAGACTCTTTGCCGAGCCTCTCGACTCCAAATGAACTCTAACACAAGGCCAAAGATGACTTCAACAGTTTTTCAATGCCCATCTATTTTAAACACTCTCTGCCGCTTCTGATTTCCCGCAAATCCTACTTACACGTTGATTTATCCCCTCTCATATGTTAAGCTGCTGGAGGTCGTTGGCTTCCTTTTGTGGAAGCGATCTGTGAAAAGCGAGTGCTTCGCATGAGCGATCCAGTCATCAAGGGTGCAAAAAGAAGTTCCTCCCGCCCTGCACCGCGTGGCGCTTCACAAAAGTCTGCGGTCAAGAACCGCAAGCCTGCCGCCAAGTCTGCCAAGCCCAAGCCCAAACGCGCGGCGCAGAAGCCGCCCGTGAGAAAAGCCGCGCCCGCAAAGTCCGCCTCCGCCGCCAAGTCTGCGCGACCGGCGGCGAAACAGGCCAAGCGACCCGCAAAGCCGAACACAACAAAGAAAGCTGGCGGTAAGGCGCAAGCCTCTGCTCGCGACAAGGCTGCGTCCGTCAAAAAGAAGGTCGCGGCCAAGCCGAAGCCTCAGCCCCAAAAGTCCACGCCCGCGAAGTCTGCAAAATCACAGCCGGCGAAAGCGCCGAAAGTTGAAGCGACGCGCACCGCGCCGAGACCCGCGCCCGCGCCTCCGCGCCAACCTTCGCGCGACGAGGCCGCGGCGCTCAAGGCTTTCGAGCGCGCCCACAAGGAGTTCGTCCGCGGCAACTTCTCGACCGCGCGCGACCTCTTCCGCTCGCTCATCGAGCAACACGCGGGCGTCTCCGAGGTGACGGCCCGTGCGCGCACATACCTGACCATCGCCGAGTCGCGCCTTCGCACCGAGGCGGCGCTCCCGCGCGACCCCGATTCGCTCTACGACCGCGGCGTCATCGAGCTGAACCGCGGAGATTTCGTCTCCGCGCAGGAGTTGTTCGAGCGCGCGCTCAAACGCGACCCCGACGCGCCGGACACGCTCTACGCTTTGGCCGCGGCGCGCTCGCGGCTCGGCGCGGTCGAGGCCGCGCTGCAATCGCTCGAACGCGCCGTCGAACTCAAGCCCGTGCTGCGCGTGCGCGCGCACACCGACGCAGACCTCGCGGCGCTTCGCTCCGACCCGGAGTTCGAGCGGATAATTTTTTCCTCGACGCGGGCCTGACGACCCGCACACGACCCTTCCCCCGCCGCAACTTTAACTGCCTCTTCGCCCTTAGCCGCTTTTGAAAGCCCGCGTCTTTCGAGTATGATTTCTCAAGCGGGCGCTTCTCGGTGCGCCAAAGTTTCAACGGGAGCCGGAAGGATTTGCAATCCACCTTTGAGCGGGGCCTGAAGCTCGTCGCCATCGGCGGGGGCACGGGTCTGTCCACGGCGCTGTCAGGCCTGAAGGAGCTTGTCGGCGAGCCGGGGCGCGGCGGCCACCGGCTCGAAGCGCTCTCGGCCATCGTCACCGTCTCGGACGACGGCGGAAGCTCCGGGCGCCTGCGCGAAGAGTTGCAGATGCTCCCGCCGGGCGACATACGCAACTGCATGGTCGCGCTCTCCGAAGACTCCACGCTCCTTTCAAGACTCTTCCAGTATCGCTTCCGCGGGGGCGGCGACCTCGGCGGCCACAGCTTCGGCAACCTCTTCCTCGCGGCGTTGACGGAAGTCACGGGCGACTTCGTCGAAGCCGTGCGCCTCTCTTCGGAAGTCCTCGCGAGCAAGGGGCGCATCTACCCGGCGACCTTGAACGACGTGAGGCTCGTCGCCGAGCTTGAGAACGGCGACGAGGTGCGCGGCGAGACGCGCATCACGGCCTCGCGCTCGCCCATCCGTCGGCTTCGGCTCGAACCGGAGCAATGTCTCCCACTGCCCGAAGCGCTCGCCGCGATCCGCACGGCGAACATCATCACGGTCGGCCCCGGCTCGCTCTACACGAGCATCCTGCCGAACCTGCTCGTCGCGCGCGTGGCGGGCTGCATCGGCGAATCGGCGGCGGTCAAGATTTTCATCTGCAACCTGATGACGCAGCCGGGCGAGACCGACGGCTACACCGCGCGCAAGCACCTGGAAGTCGTCCGCAGGTACGCGCCCGAAATCAGGTTCGACTTCGTTGTCGTTAACGACCGTCCGATCAGCGACGAGCAGGCCGCGGCCTACGCCGCCGAGGGCGCGCGTCAAATCGGTCTGAGCGATCACAGGCTCGAAGAGGAGTTCGGCGACGAGGCGGAGATCGTCCGCGCCGACCTGCTCGACGAGGGGGAGAAGGTGCGCCACAGTCCCGACAAGCTCGCGCGCGTCATCCTCGCCTGCCACGAACAGGCGAGCGCGCGCCGGGGCGTCGTGACCGCCGCGCGCTGAAGTCAAAATGGACAAACAGCCACAGCAGCCCTCGCCGTCCGCAGGCACTCCACTCGACATCATCATACTCGCCGCGGGCCTGGGCACGCGCATGCGCTCTTCGACGGCGAAGGTTCTGCACAAGCTCGGAGGTCGCCCGCTCGTCGCGCACGTCTGCCGCACGGCCTCGGCGCTCGTCAAGGGCGAGCGGCCCGTCTATGTCGTCGTCGGTCATCAGGCCGAAGAAGTGAAGGAGGCGGTGCGCGCCGAACTCGGCGAGTCGGGCGCGGTCTTCGTCACGCAGGCCGAGCAGCGCGGCACGGGCGACGCGGTCTTCGCGGCGCGCGACGCGCTCGGCGACGCGAACTCGACTCTTTTAGTTCTCTCCGGCGACGTGCCGCTCGTGCGCGCCGAGACCCTGGGCGCTCTCATCCACCAGCACCGAACGCACCGCGGGCGCGGCGCGGCCTGCACGCTGATGGCCGTGCGGCTCGAAGACCCGACGGGCTACGGTCGCATCGTCCGCGACGATGAAGGCCGCTTCGAGAAGATCGTCGAGCAGAAGGACGCGACGCCGGAAGAGAAACAGATAGGCGAGGTCAACGTCGGAATCTACTGCTTCGAGACGCGGCTTCTCTTCCCCGCGCTCGAACGCGTCAAACCGGAGAACGCGCAGGGCGAGTTCTACCTGACCGACGTGCCCGGCATCCTCCGCGCCGACGGCGAGGACGTGAGCATTTACACGCACACCGACGCGCGCGAAGTCTCCGGCATCAACACGCGCGTCGAGCTTTCGGAGTTCGAGCGCATCCTGCGCCTGCGGACGCTCCGCAGCCTGATGCTCAACAGCGGCGTGACCGTCATTGACCCGCAGCACACATACGTCAGTCCCGACGCGCAGATCGGCCACGACACGACGCTCCACCCGAACGTCCACGTCGAAGGGCGCACCGTGATCGGCGAGGGCTGCGAGATCATGCAGGGCGCGCGCATCGCCGACTCGCGCATCGGCAACGGCGTCACGGTCAAAGACAACTGCGTCATCGTCGAATCCGAGATCGCAGACCACTGCACGGTCGGCCCCTTCGCGCACCTGCGGATGAACGCGCGGATGGACGAGAACTCGGCGGTCGGCAACTTCGTCGAGATGAAGAAGTCGCGGCTCGGCTCGAAGTCGAAGGCGATGCACCTGACCTACCTCGGCGACGCCGAAGTGGGCGAGCGCACGAACATCGGCGCGGGCACGGTCACGTGCAATTACGACGGCAAGCAGAAGAACGCGACGACAATCGAGGACGACGTGAAGATCGGCTCCGACACGATGCTCGTCGCGCCCGTCCGCGTCGGCTCGCGCTCGATGACCGGCGCGGGCGCGGTCGTCACCGAGGACGTTGCGCCCGACACGCTCGTCGCCGGAGTCCCCGCGAAGGTCAAGAAGAAGCTCCCGCGCGCGGACGACGCCGCCGCAGTCGCGCCCGCCGAAAAGAGCGGGGCCGAAGACAGGCAGGAGCCGGTCGCGGCGTCCGCCGACGAGAAGCGTTGAGCTTGCCGCCTCGCGCTCGCGCGTCCGCCACAGCGAGGCTGTCAGCTTGTGGCGTTTTGGCGGCACGACCTGTCATCAAGACTTAAACTCGCGACAGTTCGGAATGATTCGCCGCAGTTTTACCCGCGAATTTGAAAGACTCGCCGCCCGCGCAAGCGGCACGGTCGTTGCTCGCATCTAACAATCGGTCGCCGGACTCGCGTGCCGGCCACGTTCACAACCTCGGTTTCACCGGAAGAGAGGCATCGAAGAAATCCCATGTGCGGCATCGTCGGCTACGTCGGAAACAAGCAGGTCGTCCCCGTCATTCTCGACGGGCTGAGGAAGTTGGAGTATCGCGGCTACGACTCGGCAGGCATCGCGGTCGTTGACGAGGGCCAACACCTCGACATCCGCCGCGCCGAGGGGAAGCTGCGCAACCTGGAAGAGGCCATCCGCCTCAAGCCGCTCGACGGCACCTACGGCATCGGCCACACGCGCTGGGCGACGCACGGGCGACCGACCGAAGAGAACGCCCACCCGCACCGCGACTGCACGGGCCGCGTCGTCGTCGTCCACAACGGCATCATCGAAAATTATCTTCAGCTCAAAGACCGACTCCGCAAAGCCGACCACCACTTCGTCACCGAGACCGACACGGAAGTCATCGCGCACCTCATCGAGGAATACCTGAAGGCGGACGACTCGTTCGAGTCAGCCGTGCGCTCGGCGGTGCGCGACCTGCGCGGCATCTTCGCGCTCTCGATCATCTCTACGGACGAGCCGGACACGATCATCGCGGTGCGTCAAGGCCCGCCCGTCGTCGTCGGACTCGGCGACGGCGAGTTCTTCGTCGCCTCGGACGTGCCGCCCATCCTCCAACACACGCGCGACATCTTCTTCCTCGGAGACGGCGAGATCGCCGTGCTGACGAAAGACTCCGTGCGCGTCACCGACTTCGAGGGCGGGAGCGTCCAGCCGCAGACGCAGCGCATCACCTGGGACCCGATCATGGCCGAGAAGGGCGGATTCAAGCACTTCATGCTCAAGGAGATTTACGAGCAGCCCCGCGCGGTCAGAGACACCGTGCAGGGCCGAGTCTCTCTCGACACGGGCCGCGTCTATCTCGACGAGATGAATATCACGCCCGAAGAGTTCAAGAGCTTCGACAGAGTTTTGATAGCGGCCTGCGGCACGAGCTGGCACGCGGGACTCGCCGGCAAGTACATGATCGAACAGTTGGCGCGCGTGCCCGTCGAGGTGGACTACGCGTCGGAGTTCCGCTACCGCGACCCCGTGATGTCGGAGCACACGCTCCTGCTCGTCATCTCGCAGTCGGGCGAGACCGCCGACACCATCGCCGCGCTCAGGGAGGCGAAGGAGCGCGGCTCGAAGGTACTCGCCATCTGCAACGTGCAAGGCTCGATGGTCACGCGCGAGTCAGACGGCACGATCCTGACGCACGCCGGCCCCGAAATCGGCGTCGCATCCACGAAGGCTTTTACATCGCAAATGATCGCGCTCTACCTCTTCGCCATGTACCTCGGACAGGTGCGCGGCGGGCTTTCCGCCGAAGAGTCCGCGCGCCACGCGCAGGAGTTGGCCGAGCTTCCCGTCAAGATCGAGCGCCTTTTGTCCGAGTCGGACGACCTCGAAGAACTGGCGCGCGAGTTCCACCGCGCGACCGACTTCCTCTACCTCGGTCGCGGCATCAACTTCCCCGTCGCGCTCGAAGGCGCTCTGAAGCTCAAGGAGATTTCCTACATCCACGCGGAAGGCTACCCGGCGGGCGAGATGAAGCACGGGCCGAACGCTCTGATTGACGAGCGGCTGCCCGTGGTCGTCATCAACCCGCGCGCGGAGGGCGACAAGGCTTCGGAATTGCGCTACGAGAAGACGCACTCGAACATCGTCGAGGTCAAGGCGCGCGAGGGCGTCGTCATCTCCGTGCTGACCGAGGGCGACGAGATGTCGGCGAAGGTCTCTGACCACGTCATCTCGATACCGGAATCGTCTGACCTGCTCTCGCCCATCCTCGCCATCGTCCCGCTGCAACTGCTCGCCTACCACATCGCAGTCCGTCGTGGCTGCGACGTTGACCAGCCGCGCAATCTGGCGAAGTCTGTCACGGTGGAATAGTCGGAAAGAAATCTCGGTCGGTTTTTGTGGATAGATAATAATGTTGCAAACGAAAGAATAAAGTTGTAAATAAAGCATTGAAATTGATGCTCCGCGAATGCTAATCCCGCTCGTGGAGCATTTTTATGGCTAAATATAGGCGCTCTTGGTCGCGAGAGACTTTTAACAGCTACCTGAAGGAAGGTCGCGGACAAGGGCGCGGTAAAGGGTACAAGCCGTGGCTCACCATTCACGATTTCCCTTCACAAGGACGGAGCACGCGCGCCCCCGATTGGAAGGCCGGGCGGGTTCAGCACTTCATGTCAGACCACGAAGTTCGTTACTTCTACCTTCTCGAATGGTCTGATTCAGTCACCGACATTAGAGAGCAATTCCCGCTGATTGAGTACGAGGTCGCGCGGGAAATAGCGAAGGATATGGGGATTGCATATTTCGGGCTAACGTGAACACCCATTTCGCCTCATCGTGAACACCTGTTTCGCGCTATCGTGAACACCCGTTTCATTTCATCGTGAACACTTTTCGCCGCCTCGCGAAAACAGTATTCACGCCGCGGGGTCTGCCG
>DASRCS010000203.1:0-6213 GCA_035652995.1 Pyrinomonadaceae bacterium | reverse complement strand
TGGACGGGCGAGGAATCAATCACGCAAGGCGCGGGCGTCAGCATCTCGCTCGCACGCGACGGCAGAACCTCCGCCGTCATCCGCCACTCGTTCACGCGCCCGCCCGAAGTCTGGGCGGGCGAGGTCGGCGCGTGGCGACAGTTGTCGGACGTGAACTCGAAGCTCAAACCCGCGTGGGGCGAGGCGAAGAGTCTGCACTGGACGAACGACGGTCGGCGCGTTCAAGGCTGGCTCCTCTACCCGCAGAACTTCGACGCGTCGCGCAAGTACCCGATGGTCGTCGTCGTCCACGGCGGCCCGTCTTCGCAGCTTGAGCCGCGTTGGGGGAGCGGTCTGGGATTGCCCTTGCCGCTCGCGAGCGCGGGCTACTTCCTCTTCTTCCCGAACCCGCGCGGGAGCTACGGGCAGGGCGAAGAGTTCACGCGCGCCAACGTCAAGGACTTCGGCGGCGGCGACCTGCGCGACATCCTCGCGGGCGTTGATGAAGTCGTCAAGAGCGCGCCGGTTGATGACAAGCGCATTGGCTTAACGGGCTGGAGCTACGGCGGGTTCATGACGATGCTCGCGGTGACGAAGACCGGGCGCTTCCGCGCGGCGGTCGCGGGCGCGGGGATTTCCAACTGGCAGAGCTACTACGGCGAGAACCAGATTGACCAGTGGATGATCCCCTTCTTCGGCGCGAGCGTCTATGACGACCCGGCGGTCTATGCGAAAAGCTCGGCCATCAACTTCATCAAGAACGCGCGCACCCCGACGCTCGTCATGGTCGGCGACCGCGACAAGGAGTGCCCCGCGCCGCAGTCCTTCGAGTTCTGGCACGCGTTGAAGACTCTGGGCGTGCCGACGCAACTGATGATCTACGCGGGCGAAGGCCACGCCATCTCCCGGCCCGAGCACCGCCGCGACGTGCTCACGCGCGCCGCCGCCTGGTTCGACCAATACATGCGTTAGGCGATTTCCACTCTAGGAGGCACATCATGGCTTCTTGTGAATGCGGTTGCAGTCAGGAGTCCACGCAGAAGTTTCTACCCGGTCACGATCAAACGCTTCGCATCAAACTTGAGAGGCGCGTCGGCGGTCTCCTTTACTTGCGAACATTAGTTGATGCCGCTGAGTCATACGCGCATGGTGAATCGTCTGACGATGCGTTCACGCAACGTGTTCGGTCTCTCTTCTCTGCGACAAATCAACGCGGGGAATGAACACCATATTGACCTTAACAAGATAATGTTCGCGCTCCGCTGTAGGAGTCGTTAACGCCCGCCGCTTCCCGCGCGTCTTTAAGTTTCGACAGGGAAATAACAGAAAGCTTCGCCCCGTCGCATTCCGATTTCAAGACGAACAGGGAGGACTCCATGAGAACGCTCGCACGACTCTGGCCGACGGTCGTCGGCCTCTCGCTCATGATACTTTGCTCCGCGACGCTCGCGGGCGGGCAGGACGCAGGCCAGCGCGCGCCCGCGCTCGAAAAGTACGAGTCGCAGGCCGCGCAGTCGGTCGAGGTCACGATTGACCAGCGCATCCTGAAGATCGCCGCCGACGCCCTGTCCGACAAGAAGCCGGACGAGGCCGCGGCCAAGGCGCTGCTCACCGACCTCAAGGGCATCTACGTCCGCGCCTTCGAGTTCGACCGCGAGGGCGTCTATCAACAGTCGGAAGTCCAAGAATTGCGCCAGCGGTTCAGCGGCCCCGAATGGTCGCGCATCGTCGGCGTCCGCAGCCGCAGGTTTCAGCAGGCCGACGTGTATCTTTCAACCACGGGGCAGACGATAAACGGCATCGTGGTCGTAGCAAGCGGGCCGCGCGAGCTTGTTTACGTCAACGTCGCCGGGCCGATTGACATCGCGCGCCTGCGCGCACTCGAAGGCCGCTTCCGCATCCCGAAGCTCGACCTCTACGTCGAGAGCAAGGAGTAAGCCGACGATGAGAATCCTGAGTCACGCCGCGCGCGCTTTCGCCCTGCTCTGCCTGCTCTTCATCGCCGCCGCGCCGACGCTCGCGAAGGACGGCGACTTCGACGCGGCGGTAAAGAGCGTCCGCACGAACTGCGGCGGCAAGAAGGTTCACGTCCCGCTGCTCGGCCTCGCGGGCTTCGCGACCAAGCTCGTGCGCCCCGCCGGGGTCAAGAGTTTCAAGCTCGCGATCTTTCAGAGCGTCAGCGTCGGCGACGGGCGCGCGCTCGGCGAAGACCTGAAGCGCTCGCTCGGCGACGGCTGGACGCCGTTGGTGCGTGCGCGCACGCAGGAGGGGCAGGCTTACGTTTACTACCGCGAGTCGGGCAAGGATTTGAAGCTCATCGTCGTCGCGCTCGGCGACGGGCAGGCGACCGTCGTCCGCGTCATGCTCAACCCGGAGGCGCTCGCGCGCTTCGCCGAAGACCCGAAGATACTCGGCATCTCGCTCGGCGATTGAGCCGACAGGCCGCATGAAGTTAGCGGGGCGCGCTGAATTTTATCGGCGCGCCTTTTCGATTGACGCGACTCCGAATTCGTCGTAGGATTTGCGCGCCAACTTGGGATGATTTAGCCGAAGCCCTGCACTCACCCACGCGGTGCCGCGTCTCGCCGTCTCGTCCGCAACGCGCGGGCACAAGACGCGCCGACGAGGCCCGTCCACTTAACACCGAACCCCGCCCAAGGCTTCCGTCAGCGCGGGCGGTCGGCATCTCAACTCGCACTCGTAACCAGGCTGTTGCCGCCCAGGCGCGGAAGGCGATCAAGGCTTAACTCACGCTCTGAATAAGTCAGGTCTTCAGGAGCGACGCATCGTGTGGCCCTGTCCGCGACACCGCGAGCGAAGCAGCCCCGCCCTGAGTTGAAGACGCGCGCGCCCTTGCCCTTCCCGGCGGGCGTCGCGCGCCACGCGTTCTGAGGCTCACAGGCTCGCGCTTTTGAGCCTCCCGGCGACGGCCAGCGTCGCCCCGAACGAAGGAGAAACCGAAGATGCCACTATCTCGACGAACGCTCGGCGCGGTCGTCCTCGCCGGTCTCATCTGCGCGGGCGGCTGCACGACGCCACAGCCCCGGACGAACACGAACGCGCCGCCCGCCGCGAACGCCGCCAGCGGCGCGACGCCGATTCCGACTCCGCCGCCCGGCACGCTCAGCCCCTCGATCCCGCACGACGCGAGCTTCCCCGACAACCCGCAGACGGTCGCCGCAATCCAGCACGACTTCGACGTGTTCTCGTGGCAGTCGTTCGTCGCGCTGAACTGGCCCGCGCTGCCCGACGGCTCGGCTGACCCGAACAAGACCATCGGCGCGGACGGCGACAACGGGGTCGTGTGGGACAGCTACAAGGAGCCTTACGAGGTCTTCCTGCCCGACGGCTCGACGCCCGCGCCGTGGGGGCAGCAGCAACTCCCCGAACAGTGCCGCAACCTCGGGCCTTCGACCGGCAAGGTGCTTGAGATGATACAGAAGGTCTCCGACGACGTGCTCGACGTGTCGGGGCAGCCCTTCAACACCGGCCCGCTCGTTGACCAGCAGAACGGGAGGTATGCGCGCTACGAGATTCGCATCAACCGCGACACCTTCGACTACATCGTCTCGAACACGCTCTACAACAAGGAGGGGCAGCAGGCCTTCACGCAGTTGGTACAGTTCCCGACGGGCGTGAATCCTTCGTCGCAGAACACTTCGCCCGCGCCCGTCGGCTCTGTCATCATCAAGGCCGCGTGGAAGGTCATCGACCCGGCGCAGGGCGACCGTCCCGAGCGCTTCCACAAGGTGCAGGCTTACGTCTATACGCGCGCCTCCGACAACCCGCCGACGCCGCCCTCGTGCGAGCTGAAGACGATGGGACTCGTCGGCTTCCACATCGCGCACAAGACGGCCTCCGCGCCGCAGTGGGTCTGGTCAACCTTCGAGCAGGTGGACAACGTCCAGGTCGGCCACGACGCGCCGCCGGGCACGAAGGCCAACTTCTTCGACCCCGATTCAAAGTACCCGGTCAACACCCCGCCGCCGAGGCCGTGGAACCCGAACGTAATCTTGCCGCCCGAACAGCGCAGCCAGGTCAAGCGACTGATCCCGATTGACGACGCGACGAACGCGCTCAACGCGCAGTGGCAGGCGTGGCTCCGCGGCGTCAACAAGGACTCGGTCTGGCAGTATTACGAACTCATCAGCACGCAGTGGCCGACGAACCCGAAGGCCTCGCCCACCGGCCCGAAGCCGACGGGCGACCCCGCGCCCCCGTTCCTCGCCAACTCGACGCTCGAAACTTACATTCAGGGCACGACGCCGAACGTCTCTTCGAGCTGCATCATGTGTCACAACAACGCGACGACCACCAACGCGAAGTTCTCCGACTTCACTTACCTGTTGGAGCGCGCGCACAAGAAAGGAGGCGGGAGGTAATGAGCAGCAACACCGACCTCGATAACTTCGTCGGCCTGTCGGCCATCCTGACCGGCTTCTCGGCGTCCGACCTCAACCCGCCGCTCAGCCCGCAGCCGGTCGCGGTCGAGTACCTTCGGACGCTCAAGTCGAAGGTGGACGCCGCGCTCGTCTCGCAACTGCTCACGACTTACCAGACGATAGCCGCGCAGTTCCCCTCCGACGAGCAGCCCGCCGAAGTGCAGTCGCAGATTCTCGCCGACCCGCAGATGGGGCCGGTCGCGCGCAACGTCATCCGTATGTGGTACCTCTCGATCTGGTACGACGGCTACACGGGCACGGTCACGGGCTTCTCGCCCGGCACGGTCGTCTCGTCGAACGCCTACACGAAGGGACTCGCGTGGGAGGCGATGCAGGCGCACCCGATGGGCTACAGCGAGATGCACTACGGCTACTGGGCCGAGCCGCCCGTGGCGGACGATTCTACCAACGTCGGCGCTTCGGCGTTCAGAGACTCTTCTGAAGGAGGGCAGGCATGAGCGCACAGGCAAACTACGACGTGGTCATCGTCGGCGCGGGGATAGCGGGCGGACTCGCCGCGTACAAACTCGCGCAGGCCGGCAAGCGCGTGCTCGTCCTCGACGGCGGGCCGGGAGTGCCGCCGAACCGGGGCGACTACATGGAGAAGTTCTACCTCTCGATGGCGAAGACGCCGGAGTCGCCCTACCCCGACAACAAGGACATCCTCAACGACCAGCGCGCGGTCGTGCTCGACATCGGCTCCTGGCAGGTGAGGCCGCCGACCGGCTACCTCATCCAGAACGGGCCGCTGCCTTTCAGCTCGTCGTACGAGCGCGTCGGCGGCGGCACGACCTGGCACTGGATGGGCACGTCGCTGCGCCACCTGCCCAACGACTTCCACATCCAGACCACCTACGGCCACGGCGTTGACTGGCCCTACACTTACGACGACCTACAGGACTGGTACTGCCGCGCCGAGTGGGAGATCGGAATCGCCGCCGACGTTGCCCATCAGGAGTACCACGGCCTGACCTTCTGGGACCCGGACGACCCGACGCGGCAGAAGCCCTACAGCTACCCGATGCCTGAGATTCTTCAGGCCTACCAGGATCAGGTCATCGCGCGGCGGCTCGGAAACATAACGATTGAAGGGCAGCAGGTGACGGTCAGCCCGACGCCGCAGGCGCGCAACTCCATCCCGTTCGACGAGCGGAGGGTCTGCGCGGGCAACACCAACTGCATCCCCATCTGCCCGATTCAGGCGAAGTACGACGCCTCGATCCACCTCGGCAAGGCGCAGAACGCGGGCGCGGAAATCTGGTTCAAGACGGTCGTCTATTCGCTCGACGTTGACACGCAGACGGGGCGCGTCTCCGGCGTCAACTACAAGCAGTACGAAGACCCGAACGGCCCCGCGACGGAGACGGGCACGGTCACTGCCGACCTCTACGTCATGGCGGCGCACGCCATCGAGACGCCGAAGATTCTCCTGAACTCGGCCACGAACGAGCTGCCCGGCG
This sequence comes from Pyrinomonadaceae bacterium, assembly GCA_035652995.1. Lineage (GTDB taxonomy): Bacteria > Acidobacteriota > Blastocatellia > Pyrinomonadales > Pyrinomonadaceae > QHXN01. The sequence continues at coordinate 332 of DASRCS010000203.1, read as the reverse complement.
GCGTCGCGAATTCGAGCGACCAGGTCGGGCGCAACCTGATGGATCACCCGACGCAGCTCAGTTGGGCCTTGATGCCGGAGCCGATCTGGCCCTACCGCGGCCCGCTCTCGACCTCCGGCGTCGAGAGCCTGCGCGACGGCGACTTCCGCAAGGAACACTCGCCGTTCCGCATGGAGATCGGCAACGAGGGCTGGAACTGGGCGGCGAACGACCCTTGGGGCACGGTCAACGCGCTCGTCGCGGGCGGCGAGTTCGGCGCGACGCTGAGGGGCACGCTGAACGGACTCTTCACGCGGCAGTTCCGCTTCGGCTCGCTCGTCGAGCAGATGCCG
>DASRCS010000202.1:0-5198 GCA_035652995.1 Pyrinomonadaceae bacterium | reverse complement strand
AGCGTGATGGCCGTCGAGATGGGCAGGTGCGTCAGCCCGTAGAAGGCGAACAGCACGCCGAGCGTCCCCGCCGCGCTCCGCATCCAGAGCGTCGCGGGCCGCAGCAAGGCGAGACGCACGCCCGCCGCGGTCGCGAGTCCGAGCGCGAAGAGAAACGCGAGCAGGCTCCGCGCGAAGGCGACCAGACGCCAGTCGCAGCCCGCGCCAGCCGCGTGGCCGAACGCGCCCATCGCGGCGAACGAGAGCGCGCTCGCGAGCATGAAGAGGTACGCCTCGCCGTCGCGCCCTTCGCCAAGCCGCGTCCTGTGTCTGGCTTCATTCATACGGGGTCGCGGCAGGATAGCAGCACGCGCCGCGCCGTGCGAAGCCGAATGTCCGTTGCCCCGTCGCGCGGCGGCTGGCATATCGCTTGCCACTCAACGCGGCGGGCGAGAAAAGCGACTCGATTCATTACAGGGAGGCGAACGGACGATGCGTAAAATTCTGACAGCCGCTATTTTTTCAGCCGCGCTGGCGGCGTCTGCTTCCGCGCAGTCTTCGACTCAGGACAAGGTCGTTGACCGGACGAAGGACGCGGGCGCGGCGGTGGCCGACACGACGACGCAGGCCGCGGACGCGACCGTGAAGGACACGAAGAAGGCGGCGAAGAAGACGAAGAAGGCCGGCGAGAAGACCGTTGACACGTCGAAGAATGTCGCGGACAAGACGGCGGACAAGGCGTCCGACGTGAAGGACAAGACAGTTGACACGTCGAAGGCCGTGGGCGAGACGGTCGCCGACAAGACCGCCGACGTGAAGGACGCGACCGTGAAGGACACGAAGAAGACCGGCAACTGGTTCAAGCGTACCTGGCACAAGGTATTCTGATCGCGACTGTGAAGTTCGTGACCAGACAAAGGCTGGCGTGCGCTCGTCAAGTGCCGCACGCCTTTTCTTTGTCGCCGCGCGATATTTGAGAGTAGGTGAAAGGGAAGATATGAACAACTTCTTTCGCAGGTTCGCGTCCGCCACGTCGGACATCGTCGGCTCGTCGTGGGCCTTCATCCTCGCCGTGCTGATCATCGTCGTCTGGGCGGCGAGCGGCCCCGCGTTCAACTATTCGGACACGTGGCAGCTCGTCATCAACACCGGCACGACGATCATCACCTTCCTGATGGTCTTCCTCATCCAGAACACGCAGAACCGCGACGCCAAGGCCATCCACCTCAAGCTCGACGAGTTGCTGCGCGCGGTCGAGGGCGCGCGCACGAGCATGGCGAACCTTGAGAACATGCCGGACGAGGAGTTGAAACGGCTTCAGGAGGAATTCAGGAGACTCTGCGAGGCGCGTGGCATCGGCGACTGTGAAGTCGAGGCGATTGACGACGTGCTGGAAGACCGCGAGTCGGCGAAGAAGGAGTTCGCGCATCGGTAGTCGCCGCATCGAACACAGTCGCGCTGAATCGAGACCGGAAGCGCTTGATTCGATGCGCGGCGCGGATGCGCGTGACTGAAGGCGCGGCGTTGTCGTCGCGCGTCTTCGAGAAGACGGCGGCGCGCCACTCCCGCGACGCGCCGCCTGTCGAACTAAATTTTTTCTGACCTCAGCGCGCGACGCCGACGCTGCCGCTCGCGCGCAGGCCCATCAGCCGCGCCGGGAACGTGCCGAAGTCCTCGACCTCCCAAGTGTTCCCGTCCCTGAGATTGATCTTCGCCGCCGAGATGAAAGTGCCCTCGCCGCTGCCGTTGCGGTTGAGGTAGATTTCGGCGTACCCGAAGCGATAATCCTCGGAGCGCGTGCCGTAGCGCAGCTCGAAGAAACTTATGTTGCGCTGGAAGAGAACCGTCAGCTTCGTCCCGCCCTCGGCGGTCTGCGACGGGATGATGGCGTTCGCCACCACGCCGACGTTGCTGCCGACCGAGATTCTCCCGGCGTCGAGCTTCGACAATACATTCATCAACTGATCCTGCCCCGACTGGAGCGCCGAGTTCAGGCGCGCAACGTCGTCCGCCGAAGTGTAGTGATTGACGATGAGCTTGAACGGCGCGCTGCGCCCAGCGAAGCGACCGCCGATGCCGACGATGGTCCCGTTTATCGTCTCGCCCGGCGCGGCCTTCGCGACCGAAACGTTCCGAAACTGCGCCGCCGAAACGACGCAGCAAAGCGCGCACACCAGACTAATCAAGAGCAACCTTCTGTTCATTTCCCCTCCCTTTGCATTTCAATGAATCGCCCGCGGACTCGCGCGCGCGTCCCACAACTCTCAAGCGCCCGCGGCGTGTGAAGACCCGACGCACGTGCCCCGCGGCGCGACCCGTAATTTTCGAGTTTCCGTTTTGATTTGATTATACAACAACGGGCGGCGACCGCGGCGTGCGGACGCGTACCAACTTTCCGAACGGTCGCATACCAAACTCCGCCCGCCGCGCGCCGAAAACCGCTGTTGACTTTCCGCCCGATTTCGCATAGAAGCATCGTTAATCAAGAGGGCGGAAAAGCTTTTCGCCGGGCGCGACCCGCACCCGCCCGCAAAGTCCACGGAATCAAAATCGAGTGAGGCACCGAGATGAAGAAGTCCGTCCGCATCAACGTCAACGGGACCACACGCGAGTCCGAGGTCGAGCCGCGTCTGCTGCTCGTGCATTACCTGCGCGACACACTGGGCCTGACGGGCACGCACGTCGGCTGCGAGACTTCGCTCTGCGGGGCCTGCACCGTCATGGTCAACGGCCAGGCGGTCAAGTCCTGCACGATGTTCGCCGTCCAGGCCGACGGCTCAGACGTGAAGACGATTGAAGGTTTGGCGAGTAACGGCGACCTGCATCCCGTGCAGCAGGGATTCTGGGAGCGCCACGGCCTGCAATGCGGCTACTGCACGCCCGGCATGATCATGGCCGCCGCGCAACTGCTCGAACGCAACCGGCAGCCGACGCGCGAAGAGATACGCCACGGCCTCGAAGGAAACCTCTGCCGCTGCACCGGCTACCAGCACATCGTCGAGGCCGTCGAGTACGCGTCAAAAGCAGTGATGAGTGATGAGTGATGGGTGATAAGAAAAAGCGCCGCCTACTCTGCTTTCTCATCACTCATCACTTCTTCGGAGGTCTTATGGCTCGATACGTCGGACAGAGAGTGAAGCGCACGGAAGACCCGCGGCTCATCCGAGGGCTGGCGCACTACGTTGACGACATCAGGTTGCCGGACACTTTGCACGTCGCCTTCGTGCGCTCGATCTACGCGCACGCGCGCGTGAGCGGCATGGACACGGGCGAGGCTCTGAAAGCGCCGGGCGTCGTCGCGGTCTTCACGGGCGCGGACGTTTCCGAGAAGATCGGCCCCGTCCCTTGCGCCGGCAACCTGCCGGACTTGAAAGTGCCCGACCATCGCGTCCTCGCCACAGACAAGGTTTACTTCGTCGGCCACCCCGTCGCCGCGGTCGTCGCCACCGACCCATACGCCGCGCGCGACGCCGCAGACCTCGTCATGGTTGACTACGAGGAACTAACGGCGGTCGTTGACCCGGAGCGGGCCGCGAGCGGCGGCGCGGTCATACACGAACAGTTCGGCTCGAACGTCGCGTACAAGCTCACGGCGGGCGAGGGCGACATCGAGGCGGCAATCGCTTCGGCTGATCGGGTCATCAGGCAGCGCGTCACGAATCAACGTCTCGCGCCCATCGCGATGGAGCCGCGCGGCGTGCTCGCAAGGTACCTGCCGGGCGAGCAGGAGTTGACGCTGTGGTCTTCGACGCAGATTCCTCACCTCATGCGGACGCAGGTCGCGCTGATGCTCGGCGTCCCCGAAAACAAGTTGAGAGTGATCACGCCCGAAGTCGGCGGCGGCTTCGGCTCGAAGCTGAACGTCTATGCCGAGGAAGCGCTGCTCGGCTGGATTTCGATGCAGACGGCCAAGCCCGTCAAGTGGATCGAGACGCGGCGCGAGAACATCCAGGCGACGATTCACGGTCGCGGTCAGGTCGGCGAGATTGAGATCGCTTGTAAGAATGACGGCACGGTCACCGGATTACGCTACAACGTCACGGCAGACCTCGGCGCTTATCACCAACTGCTGACGCCCGCGATTCCGACTCTGACGGGACTGATGCTTTCGGGCTGCTACAAGATTCCGGCGATTCAGATCAACGTCACCGGCGTCTTCACCAACAAGATGGCGACCGACGCCTACCGCGGCGCGGGCCGCCCCGAAGCGACCTACGTCGTCGAGCGCGCGCTCGACCTCGTCGCCGACGAACTCGGCCTCGACCCGGTCGAAGTCCGCCGAAAGAATTTTCCAACGCCCGAAGAGTTCCCCTTCAAGACCGCGACCGGGCTTTTCTACGACAGCGGCAACTACGAAGGCGCGCTCGCCAAGGCGCTTGAGAACGCGGGCTATGAACAACTGCGCGAGGAGCAGAAACGCGCCCGCGATGAAGGCAGGCTCGTCGGCATCGGCGTCTCGACCTACGTCGAAATCTGCGCGCTCGGCCCCTCGCAGGCGATGCCCGCGGGCGGCTGGGAGAGCGCGACCGTCCGCATCGAGCCGACCGGCACAGTCACAGTGCTGACGGGCGCGTCGCCGCACGGTCAAGGGCAGGAGACGAGCTTCGCTCAACTAGCCGCGGACGAACTCGGCGTTGACTTAAACGACGTGACGGTCGTCCACGGCGACACCTCAATCGTGCAGTACGGCATCGGCACGTTCGGCAGCCGCGCGACCGCCGTCGGCGGAACGGCGGTTTACGTCGCGATTGAAAAACTCAAAGAGAAGGCGACGAAGATCGCCGCGCACATGCTCGGCACGGACGCCGCCAACGTCGCTTTCGCCGAAGGCGTCTTCTCCCTGAAGGCCGCGAAGACGAAGGCCGCCGCCGCGGGCGACGGCAAAGAAGCGAAGGACTCAAAGGACTCAGACGAGGTGCCCGAACCCGTCGTTCCCGCCGGACAAGACCCCGCGGGCGCTCTGCCCGAACCGTCGGAGGGGAAGACGAAGGTCACGATTCAGGATGTCGCGCTCGCCGCGCACTTAGGCCGTGAACTCCCGCCCGACACCGAGCCGGGACTGTCCGCGACCTACTTCTTCGAGCCGAAGAATTTTACGTTCCCCTTCGGCACGCACATCTGCGTCGTCGAGATTGACCGCGACACGGGGGAGATAGAGTTTCAACGCTACGTCGCCGTGGACGACTGCGGTCGCGTCATCAACCCGATGCTCGTTGACG
>DASRCS010000201.1:0-69399 GCA_035652995.1 Pyrinomonadaceae bacterium | reverse complement strand
ACCGAGGCGGCGGCGGCCTTCCGCAGCGGCGACATCTACATCGAGAAGTACGTCGAGAACCCGCGCCACATCGAGATTCCAGTCTTGGCGGACGAGCACGGCCACTGCGTCCACCTCGGCGAGCGCGACTGCTCGATCCAGCGCAGGCATCAGAAGCTCATCGAAGAAGCGCCGAGTCCCGTGCTCACGCCGGAGTTGCGCGAGAAGATGGGCGCGACCGCGGTCGAGGCCTGCAAGCGCGTCGGCTATTCGAGCGCGGGCACCGTGGAGTTCTTGCTCGACGAGGACGGCAAGTTCTACTTCATGGAGATGAACACGCGCATCCAGGTCGAGCACCCCGTGACCGAGATGATCACGCTCGCCGACATCGTGCGCAACCAGATTCTCGTCGCTCAGGGCGAGCCGTTGTGGTATCAGCAGTCGGACGTGGTTCTGGTCGGCCACGCCATCGAGTGCCGCATCAACGCCGAAGACCCGGAGAGGTTCACGCCCTCGCCCGGAAGGATCACGGCCTACAACGCGCCGGGCGGCCCCGGCGTGCGGCTCGACACCGCGGCCTACGCGGGCTGGGTAGTGCCGCCCTACTACGACTCGCTCATCGCGAAGTTGATTGTCCACGCGCGCACGCGCGAGGTCGCCATCGCGCGGATGAGGCGCGCTCTCGAAGTCCTCGTCGTCGAGGGCATCAAGACGACCATTCCGCTCCACCAGGGCGTAATGGAAGACCCATACTTCCGCGCGGGCGAGTATTCGACCAAGTTCATGGAGCAGTTTTTCGAGCGCCGCAAGGCGCACGGCGAACTCGCCGCGAAGGGCAGCGCCTAGCGTTCACGCGGAGTCGCGCCGCGCGACACTCGAAAAGAGTTGCCGCGCGGTTTGACTGCCCGCTCGACGGTTTTTATAATGAAAGACTTTTCTGGGGCGGGTGACTCCGCCCGTGTGGGAGGAGCAAGAGAAATGGCTTACGCAATCATCCGCTCCGGCGGCAAACAGTTCCGCGTCGAAGAGGGCGCGACCGTGCGCGTGCCTTCGCTCGACAGGCAGGCGGGCGACACGGTGGAACTCGAAGCCCTGGTCATCGGCGGCGGCGAGGGCGGCGTGAAAGTCGGCTCGCCCGCTGTCGAGGGCGCGACCGTCCGGGGCACGGTCGTTGACCACGGGCGCGGCGACAAGGTCATCGTTTTCAAGAAGAAGCGCCGCAAGCAGTACAAGCGCACGCAGGGGCACAGGCAGAATTACACGACGGTCAAGATTGATTCAATCGAGTAGGAATTCAGGAGTCAGAAGTCAGAAGGTTAAGGCGGAAACCGCTTTTCTTCTGAATTCTGGATTCTGACTCCTGACTTCCTTTGAGGTTAAGACAATGGCACATAAAAAAGGCGTCGGCTCATCGCGCAACGGTCGCGACTCGAACTCTCAGCGGCTCGGACTCAAGAAGTTCGGCGGCGAGCAGGTTCTGGGCGGGAATATCCTTGCGCGCCAGCGCGGGACGAAGTGGAAGCCCGGCAAGAACGTCGGGCGCGGCAAGGACGACACGCTGTTCGCGCTCGTTGACGGCGTCGTGAAGTTCGAGGACAAGGGGCGACACGGCAAGTTCATCAGCGTCTATCCGGCGCAAGCCGCCGCACCCGAACAGGAGGCACCGGCTGCCGCCGTCTAGCCTTCAGAGGACGATCACGTTGCTTCTGATGCGACGCCCGCGCCGAGTGCTTCACTCCACGGGCGTCGCATCAATTTTTGATTGCGAAATCCGGGTCGCGGATTTAGAGTATCCGGCTCGTTGAAATAGCGGTCAGCAGTTAGCGCTCGGCTTTCAGCTTTTCGGCTCGCGAAGATTGAGCGATGCGTCGAAAGCCTGGCGCAGTGAAAGCTGAGAAGGCTGACCGCTGATGGCCGAACGCTGACAGCTTTGTTTATTGACCGCACTAAAATTCGCGTCCGCGGCGGGCACGGCGGAAACGGCGTGACGGCGTTCCGGCGCGAGAAGTTCGTGCCGCGCGGCGGGCCTTCGGGCGGCGACGGCGGGCGCGGCGGCGACGTGTGGCTCGTCGCCGACTCTTCTTTGAACACGCTGCTCCACCTGCGCTACAACCCGGAGCACACCGCCGAGCGCGGTCGCCACGGCGAAGGCTCGAACCGTTCGGGCAGGGAGGGCGCGGACACCGAAGTGAGAGTGCCCGTCGGCACGCAGGTTCTCGACGGTGAGACGGGCGAGCTTCTGGTTGACCTCGCGGAAGACGGCCAGCGCTGGCTCGCCGCACGGGGCGGGCGCGGCGGTTTCGGCAACGCGCACTTCGCCTCCTCGACGAACCGCGCGCCGCGCTACCACCAGGAAGGCGGCGAAGGCGAGGAGCGCGAGCTTCAACTCGAACTCAAATTGCTCGCCGATGTCGGACTCGTCGGCTTCCCGAACGCGGGCAAGTCAACGCTCATCTCGACCATCTCCGCGGCGAAGCCGAAGGTCGCCGACTACCCGTTCACGACACTTGAGCCGCACCTCGGCGTCGTTGACCTCGGCGAGTACAGGACGTTCGTCGTCGCCGACATCCCCGGACTGATCGAAGGCGCGCACGGCGGCGCGGGACTCGGCGACCGCTTCCTTCGTCACGTCGAGCGCACGCGCCTGCTGCTTCACCTCGTTGACGTTTCGTCACTGTCTGGGCGCGACCCTGTTGAAGATTACGAGGTCATCAACCGCGAACTCGCGGCCTACGACCCGCAGCTCGCCGAGCGCCCGCAGATCGTCGTCGCGACGAAGATGGACGCGCTCGACGAGCCGGAGCGCTTGGAAAGGTTGAGGCAGCGTGCGCGCGAGGACGGGCGCGAGTTTTTTGAAATCTCTTCGGTGACGAATCGCGGCGTGCGCGAACTGGTTCGGGCGGTCGCGCGCAGTCTCGAAGAGTTGGGCGCGCAGGCGCAGGTTCTGACGCGCGACGCCGCGGGGCGGTTTTGAAAATGAGCGACGGTCGCAGGCGAATCGCGCTCTACGGCGGCACGTTCGACCCGGTTCACGCCGGACACTTGGCGGTCGCGCGCGGGCTGCTGCTGCTCTTCGCGCTCGACGAGGTGCTGTTCGTCCCGGCCTACGTCGCGCCGCACAAGCGCGAGCGGCGCGTGTCTCCGGCGCTCGACCGCTACGCGATGCTGGCGCTGGCGACACAGGACGAGGAGCGTTTTAGAATCTCGACCGTCGAGATGCAAGCGCCCGAACGTCCGTACACGGTCAACACGCTTTCGAGTTTTTGTGAAAGCGCGGGGCGCGACGCGCGACTCTTCTTCGTGATGGGCGCGGACTCGTGGGAAGAGATCACGACGTGGCGCGAGTGGGAGCGCGTGCTGACTTTGACGGATCAACTCGTAGTGACGCGGCCCGGTTATGATCTTAAGACCGACCACGTCACCGAAGGGATACGCGGTCGGGTGGTTGACGCGCGCGGTTGGTCGCGCGAGCAGGTGGCGCGCTCTCTCGAAGAGAATGAACGCGGGACTAGAATTTTTTTGACGGACGCGGCGAATGTTGACGCGGCGGCGACAGACATACGCGCGGTCGTCGCGCGCGGCGGGTGGGACGAACTCTCCGCCCTCGTCGCCGCGCCGGTCGCCGAGTACATCAGGAAGTACAAGCTTTATCAGGGGGCAAATGGAACAGAACTCTCCGATGCCGGAACCAAGAGAACGCACTGAGAAGGAGCGCGGGCGCGAGCCGCAGGCGGACGCGAACAACGCAATGGAAGCGAGCGAAGCCGCGCGCGCCGGTGAGTCGCGCGTGGAAGAATCGAACGCCGAAGGACTCGACCCGCGCGTGGCCGTAGCGCTCCGCGCGGCGAGCGACAAGAAGGCTCTCGACCCCGTCGTGCTCGACCTGCGCGAAGTGGCGAGCTTCACGGACTACTTCGTCATCGTGAGCGCGACGAACGTCCGGCAGGTGCAGGCGATTGCCGACGAGGTGCAGGAGCAGTTGCGTAAAGAGTCGGGCGCGAGGCCCGCGCGCGTCGAAGGCTACAAGTCGGCGGAGTGGGTTCTGCTCGACTACGGCGACTTCATCTTCCACGTCTTCGAGGAGAAGTCGCGGCGCTTCTACGACCTCGAACGTCTGTGGCGCGACGCCGCGCGCGTCTCCCTACCCGCGGAACTCGCGGGCGGCGAACGCTCTTTGAGAAGCGAGAGATGATCGAACTGGTCGCGCGTTCCGAAGCCATGCGCGAGGCGCTGAGGCTCGCGGGGCGCGTGGCCGCCACGGACGCGAACGTGCTGGTCACGGGCGAGTCGGGCGCGGGGAAAGACGCGCTCGCCCTCTTCGTCCACGCGATGAGCCGCCGGGCGATGGGGCCGTTCGTGAAGATTGACTGCGCGGCGCTGCCGGGCGAGTTGCTTGAGGCCGAGCTGTTCGGCTACGAGCGCGGCGCGTTCACGGGCGCGACCGTTGCGAAGCCGGGCAGGCTCGAAGCCGCGCACAAGGGGACGCTCGTACTCGACGAGATCGCGCACCTGTCGCGCGACGCGCAGGCGAAACTCCTGCGCGTCATCGAGCGGCGCGAGTTCGAGCGGCTCGGCGGTCGAAAGACGGTCAAGGTGGACGCGCGGCTCGTCGCGCTCACGAACGTTGACCTGGACGACGCCGTCCGCCGCCGCGCGTTGCGCGAAGACCTCTTCTACCGGCTCAACGTCGTCCGCATCGCGGTGCCTCCGCTGCGCGAGCGGCGCGAAGACGTTGAACCGCTGGCGGAGAAGTTCCTTGAAGCCTACGCGGCGAAGCACGGTCGCCCCGCGCGCCGCTTCGAGCGGGATGCGCTCGCGGCGTTCGCGTCTTATGACTTCCCCGGCAACGTCCGCGAGCTTGCGAACGTCGTCGAGCGCGCGGTCATCGTCGCCGAAGGGCCGACGGTCGGAGCGCGCGACCTGCCCGAATCGCTCAAGGCCGCCGCGGGCGCGCGGGCCTCGAAGTCGCGCCGCCCGACGCTCGCCGAGATTGAGGCCGACTACATCCGCGAGGTGCTGGAAGCCGTCGGCGGTAACAAATCCGAAGCCGCGCGTGTCCTGGGTATCAGTAGGAAGAATCTGTACGAGCGGCTGGCGAGGCAAACAAAAGAGGTCGGAGGTCAGAGGTCGGGGGTCAGTTGAAAAGCCGTGGCGCGCGGCTCGGCGGCTGAAGGCGGTTAAGTCCACGATGAACAAAGCTCAAAAACTGACCTCCGACCTCTGACCTCTGCTTTTATGCGGCTGCGGCTCATCTGGGTTGGGAAGACGCGGAACGAGCACCTGCGTGCGCTCGCGGACGATTATTTGAAAAGGCTTTCGAGGTTCGCGCGGTGCGAGGTCGTGGAGGTGCGCGAGAGCGCGGCGGCGGACGACCGGGCGTGCGTCGAAGAAGAAGGGAAACGCGTACTGGGTCATCTTGCATCTGACGCTCTGGCGGTTCTGCTCGACGTTTCGGGGACGACGAGTTGGAGTTCCGAAGAGTTGGCGGCGCAGATCGAGGCTTGGGAGACGCGCTCTGTCAGGGAGATTACCTTCGTCGTCGGCGGGCACCTCGGCGTGAGCGAGGAGGTGAGGCGGCGGGCGCAACTGCGCTGGTCGCTCTCGCGGCTGACGCTGACGCACGAGATGGCGCGCGTCCTCCTCGTCGAGCAGTTGTACAGGGCTTACACGATCACGCGGGGGCTGCCTTATCAGAAGTAGCGCGGCGCGCGGGTTTTGAAACTCGCGCCGACGGGATTCGTATTGACACGGTTTTGAACAAGCAGGGTCGGTTAAAGGAGCGTATAAAAGAATGGATAAGAGGAAGGTGAAATCATACCGCGACAAGTTGCTGGCGCGGCGCGAGTCTCTCTTCAGCCAGGTGACGGAGGCCGAGATGTCGAGCCGCGAGCGCGACCTCGAGGCGACGCAAGACCCGGCGGACATGGCCGCGAACGCCTACACGAAAGAGCTTCTGATCTCGATGTCGGCGAACGACCGCGTGCTGTTGCAGTTGATTGACGAGGCGCTCGCTCGCGTCGAGCGCGGCGAGTTCGGCGAGTGCATCAACTGCGGCGAACCCGTCTCGGAGAAGCGTCTCGACGCCGTGCCGTGGGCGAGGTACTGCCTCAAGTGCCAAGACTTGCAGGAGCGCGGGCTGCTCAACAACGACGAGGAGTAAATTAAAGATCGAATGATGATTTTACGGCCCCGCCGTCGGATGAATTCTGACGGCGGGGCCGACGCTTTTGTGATAAAGTCTGCGCCCGTGCGCGACACGGTTCGCGTTCGTAGGGGCAGGGCTTGTCCCTGCCCGTCGGCTTCACTGAAGACAAATTTGAACTTTGAGAATCAACGCGGGCAGGGACAAGCCCTGCCCCTACAGCTTTGCAACGCTCGCGCTCGACTGCCAACAGAAATCATTTTCGGTTTTCATCCTCTTTCAGATGAGACTCACGAAGGCACTCGACGACTTTTGCGACGCGGCGCTCGCGCTCGTCTATCCGCAAGGTTGCGCGGCGTGCGGCGTGCGGAGCATCGAGGCGCGTGCGGACGCGCCCGCGTGCGCGGAGTGCTGGCGGCGGACGCGCGTCTTCGACGGCGGCGAGACGCTCTGCCGGAAGTGCGGCGCGCTGGCCTTCGCGAGTCTGCCGGAAGAGAAGCGGGCGCAGGTGCGCTGCCGTCGCTGCGACGGCGAAGAGTTCACGGCGGCGCGCGCGTGCGGGCTGTACGAGGGCGCTCTGCGCGCGGCGGTGCTGAGTCTGAAGCGCGAGCCGTTCGTGTCGGCGCGCGTCGCAGGGTTGCTCGCCGCGGCGCAGAGGCGCGAGCCGCTCGACGCCGCGACGCTCGTCGTGCCCGTGCCGCTCCACGCCGAGCGCGAGCGCGAACGCGGCTTCAATCAGGCCGCCTTGCTCGCGCGGACTCTGGCGAAATCGTCGGGCTTGCAGCCGGACGAGCACAGCCTCGTGCGCGTCGCGCACAGCGAGCGCCACCGCGCCGGGATGGACGCGCGCGCACGGCGCGAGACGGTCGAGGGCGCGTTCGCCGTCGTGCGACCGCGGCTCGTCGAAGGCCGGAAGGTTCTCCTCGTTGACGACGTATTCACGACGGGCGCGACCGTCTCGGCCTGCGCGCGTGCGCTGCGGGACGCAGGCGCTGAAGATGTCTTCGTCCTCACGGTCACCCGCGCCTGAAGAGAAATCGCGAACGCGCGGCGGGCGTCTGCCGCTAGTCTCAAACCAACGCGGCCTGTATGATTGATACATGAGGGAACTCTACCCACCGATTGAGCCGTTCGACAGCGGGATGCTCGCGGTCTCGCCCGTGCACACGCTCTACTACGAGCAGTGCGGAAACCCCGAAGGCGTGCCCGTCGTCTTCCTGCACGGCGGCCCCGGCGGCGGGATCGTCCCCGACTACCGCCGCTACTTCGACCCCGCGGCCTACCGCATCGTCCTCTTCGACCAGCGCGGCTCTGGCCGCAGCACGCCGCACGCGAGCCTCGAAGAGAACACGACGTGGCATCTGGTCGAAGACATCGAGACGCTGCGCTCGCACCTGCGGATCGAAAACTGGCACGTCTTCGGAGGCTCGTGGGGAAGCACGCTCTCGCTCGCCTACGCCGAGCGGCATCCGGGTCGCGTGCGCTCGCTCACGCTGCGCGGCATCTTCCTCTGCCGACCGAAGGAGATTCGCTGGTTTTATCAGGAGGGCGCGAGCTGGATTTTCCCGGACGTGTGGGAGGAGTACGAGAAGGTCATCCCCGCGGAGGAGCGCGGCGATTTCGTGAGCGCGTACTACCGGCGTCTGACGAGCGCGGACGAGCAGGTCAGGCTCGAAGCCGCACGCGCGTGGAGTGTCTGGGAGGGCAGCACCTCGAAGCTCTTCTTCGACTACTCGATGATCGAGAAGTTCGCCGACCCCGAATTCGCGCTGGCCTTCGCGCGCATCGAGTGCCACTACTTCATGAACAACGCCTTCTTCCCGACCGACAATTACCTCGTCGAGAACGTCGGGAAAATCCGGCACGTCCCGGCGGTCATCGTCCAAGGACGCTACGACGTTGTCTGCCCCGCGCGCAGCGCCTGGGACTTGCACCGAGCATGGCCCGAAGCGGAGTTGCGCGTCATCCCCGACGCCGGCCACTCCATGAGCGAGCCGGGCATCATTGACGCGCTCGTCGAGGCGACCGACAGGTTTAAAAGCAGTTAAGAGTGACGAGTGACGAGTGACGAGCAAGACAAATCTGTGAGAGTAGGCCGTCGGTCTTCGGCTTGTCACTCGTCACTTGTCACTTGTCACTGCTTTTTTGCTCGCGTAATATCTTGAGGCGATATGACTGGACGCGTTTTAGTCCTGAACGCATCTTTCGAGCCGGTGAACGTCTGCACCGAGCGGCGCGCCGTCGTCATGATCTTCAAAGGCATCGCGCGCATGGAGGAGCACAACGGACACATGCTTCACTCGGCGCGCATCACGATGCACGCGCCCTCGGTCATCCGCCTCGTCGAGTACATACACATCCCCTACAAGAGCCGCTCGCTCTCGCGCAAGAACATCCTGCTCCGCGACCATTCGACCTGCCAGTACTGCGGTCGGCAGTTCGCGCCTTCGGAGTTGACGCTCGACCACGTGCTGCCGCGCTCGCGCGGCGGCGAATCAACGTGGGATAATCTGGTCGCGTGCTGCAAGCGCTGCAACCACCAGAAGGGGAGCCGGACGCCGGAGGAGGCGCGGATGCACCTGATCCGACGCCCGCGCGCCTTCTCTTTGCACGTCAACCGTCAGATCATGCGCTTCATCGGTCGCGCGGACGAGACGTGGCGCAAGTATCTTTTCTACGAGTCGGACAACGGCGAGTGAAGAATTTTGAGCCTTAAGGCCGACTGATTTCGTCAAAATTTTTTAAGGAGACAACCGTTTATGAACGCCAATATCTTACTCATGTTTGACAGCCCGTGGCAGATCATGCTGGTCGTGCTGGTCGTGCTGCTGCTCTTCGGCAGTTCGCGCCTACCGCAGCTCGCGAAGTCTCTGGCGCAGAGCAAAAAGGCTTTCAAGGAAGGTCTTGAGGACGACGAGAGGGAAGAGGCCGCGCGCAGAGAAAAACTCCGCGCGTCGAGCGCCGGGCCGCGCGCCGCGCTCACGGATGTTGACGACGAGGCGCTGTTCGAGGAAGCCCGCCGCCGCGCCGCGCAGAAGAAGGCGGAAGAGTCGAGGCGGGGCTAAGTCAGACACAAAATATTTCCACGAAGCCACGCGAAACGGCACGAAGAAAACTACGGATGACCGTACTTCTTCGTGCCGTTTCGCGTGGCTTCGTGGATAATTTCTCTTGCCGTCTGCTCAGTCCGCCTTCCGCCCGACGACAATCGTCGCCTTGACCGAGAGCGCGAACTCGCCCTCGTGCCGGTCTTCGTCAATGATTCGCTCGACCTCGCCGAGAACCGCCGCGCGCGCGTCTTCGTCGGCGAGCGGTTCGAGCCAGCGCTCCAAAAGGAAGTCGCGCACGAGCGGCGCGGCCAGAAACTCGCCGCCCGTGGCGAAGCCGAACTCCTCAATCCTCGTCCACGACACGACGCCTTCGAGCGCCTCGCGGCGGGCGAGCGCCTCGACCTCCGAGACGGTCGGAAGTTCGCCGATGAGCGCGCCCACGTCCGCCGCCTGCTCGTCGAAGCCCGCGTTCGCCAGCGCCTCCCAGAAGACCGAGAAGAACTCGCCGAAGCTCGATGCCGTCGCGACGCTCAGCGAGACGGTCGCGCCCGGCGCGGCCACGCGCACCATCTCGGCGAGCACTTCGGGCAGACGCTCCGGCGCGACGAGCGACGCGTCGCCGACGACGAGGTCGAACTGCTCGTCGCCCAGGTTCAGGTCTTCCAACTGCGCGTGACGAAACTCGACGTTCGCTTCCTTCGACGCCGCGGCCTTCGCGCGCGCAAGTTCCAGACGCTCTTCGCTCTCGTCAACGCAGATGATGTCAACTTCATTCCCCGCCCGCTCGCCGAGCGCCAGCGCGTGCCCGCCCGTCCCCGAAGCGACGTAGAGCACGCGCCCCTTCTCCGGCATCTCGACGTGCTCGTCAACGAGTTCCGCGAACCTCTCGCCCCAGTCGGTCGCCACGTACAGGTCGTGCAGGAACGCAAGCTCCTTCTCTGTCTTGTGCGCGGTCATAATTCAGAGTGATAAGTGACGAGTGATGAGTGATAAGAAAAAACTTTGTCTTAACCTCATCACTTATCACTCATCACTTATCACTCCCTCGTCTTCCTCCCAATACTTTCTCCCGCGCAGGCGCTCAGGCAGCGCGGCCATCTCCTCGCGGGCGCGCGGGTCGTCGTGGACGTAGCGGTAGCCCTTGCCGTAGCCCGCGCGCTTCATCAACGGCGTGACGGCGTTGCGGAGGTGCAGCGGCACGGGTTCGCGCGCGGTCTCCGAGGCGTCCTCGGACGCGGCCATGTACGCGCGCTTGACCGCGTTCGACTTCGGCGCGCGGGCGAGATAGACGGTCGCCTGCGAGAGCGGGTAGAGCGCCTCAGGCAGCCCGATGAGTTCGGTTATCTGCGCCGCCACCGCGGCCTGCACCATCGCCTGCGGGTCTGCGAGTCCGATGTCCTCGGAGGCGAGGATGCACAGGCGGCGCGCGATGAAGATCGGGTCCGCGCCGCCTTCGATCAAACGCGCGAGCCAATAGAGCGCCGCGTTCACGTCCGAGTTGCGGAGCGATTTGATGAGCGCCGATGCGAGGTTGTAGTGCTCCTCGCCGCCCTTGTCGTAGGCGTAGCGCGCGCGGCCCAGGGCTTCGACGACCGCGTCCTCGCTGACGTGGCGGACGCCCTGACGGTCAGGTTCGGTTGCCTCGACCGCGGCCTCGAGCGCCGTGAGCGCGACGCGCGCGTCGCCGCCCGAAGCGTGCGCGATGCGCGCGAGCAGTTCCTCGGAGACACGCGGGTGGAGCGAAGCGAGTCCGCGCTCTGCGTCTTCGAGCGCGCGACGCAGCAGCGCCGTCACGTCCTCCTCGTTCAAAGGTTCGAGCGTGAGCACACGGCTGCGCGAGAGCAGAGCGCCGATGACCTCGAACGAGGGATTCTCGGTCGTCGCGCCGATGAGCGTGACCGTGCCGTCCTCGACCGCGGGCAGGAGCGCGTCCTGCTGCGCCTTGTTGAAGCGGTGTATCTCGTCAACGAAGAGGATGGTTCTGTTGCCGCGCCGCTTCTCTTCGCGCGCCTCGGCGATGGCCGCGCGCAAATCCTTGACGCCGGAGAAGACCGCCGAGAGCGGCACGAAGCGCGAGCCGCTGCGGCGCGCGAGAAGGCGCGCGAGCGTCGTCTTGCCCGTGCCCGGCGCGCCCCAAAGGATGAGCGAAGGCAGGAGACCTCCGCCCTCGATCACGCGCCGCAGCACACGCCCCTCGCCGACGAGGTGCTGCTGGCCGACGTACTCTTCGAGCGTGCGCGGGCGCATGCGCTCGGCGAGCGGCGCGCTCTCGTCGGGCGCGGCTTCCTCCGGCGGCGACTCCTCGAAAAGTCTTTCGTCTGCGCGGCGCGGCATGGCTCGTTAACCCTGCGCGAAAAGTCCGTGTGAACCGGGCGTCGGGGTCAGCGCGGGCGTCGTCCGGGCCGGTTCAGGAGTCCAGATTTTTGTTCGGGAGAACGAGAAAAGCTTAGCACAAAAAGTGAGGAGGCGGGCGGCGCGCGGTGACAAATTTGTGAGAACGAAAAGTTGCGCGAGGGTGTAGAATCTTGGACGGAACGACGCCCCGCGCGCCTTCGTATAGGATGGCGAGACGCCGCCGGAGTTAAGAAATCAGAAGGGGCGCGGCAGTTTTTGAGGTTACATTATGAGAGACACTAAAGAGATGCTTCGTATCGTCGGAATCATTCTTCTCGGGCTGTTCGTGCTGGTCGTCGGCGTGCCGCTGGTGTTGACGGCTGCGGGCATCGTCGTCGGCACGATCATCACCCTCGCGGTGCTGCTGATCAAAGTGGCCGTCACGCTCGCCATCGTCTATCTCGTGCTCGTCGGCGTGCGCGCGCTCCTGAAGTAAACGCCGAACAGGAAACATCGAGAGGCCGGCGCTGCGGAAGAGAAACCGCCGCGTCGGCCTCTTCGACTATCCGAAGCCCCGATCACTTCCTCGCAAATCCTCAGTCGGTCTTCTGCTCGCGCTCGGGGTCTGGAAAACTGTCCGAGACGTAAAGCACGACCACCGTCACAAGCCCGACCGTAACGCCGAGCCACCAGTACGAAGTCCCAATCGCGAGTCCGATAGCGCCAGTGATCCAGACCGAGGCCGCGGCCTTGATGCCGTGAACGTCGCCGCCCGACTTGAAGATGACCGCGCCGCCGAGGAACCCTATGCCGGAGAGCAGACCCTGAAGGGCGCGGCTGATGGAGGCCGCGTCCGTCTCCGCGAGGTGCTTGGCGAGCAGCATGTAGGTCGAGCTGCCGATGCCGACGAGCATCATCCCGGCGACGCCGACGGCCTTGTGGTGCGAGCGCCGCTCGAAGCCGATGAGTCCGCCGATCAGTGCCGCCACGACGAGCCGCACGAGTATCTCCCCGACCGTCACGCGCACGGATTCGTCCATCGCGCATCCTCCTGTGGAATAGTTAAGGCGAGAACGGTCTGCGAAAATATCGCGGGCCGTCCTCGCCTTCGAGTTGACCGTTTACTGCGGCTCTAATCCTTCGGGCGGCGCAGGCGGATTTCCAGCACCTGCCTGTCGGAGTTGCGCAGCGTGACGGTGACGGTCTGGCCCGGCTGGTAGTCGGCGAGCGTCAGACCTTTTCTGCCAGCCAGCGGCGTGTTGCCGTCGGCCTTAAGCCGCGTCTTGTTGTTGATGATGTATTTGGAGTGCGTCCCGTCGGCCCAGTTGACGACGACGGTCTTCGCCGCGGCGTCCACTTCCGAGACCTTGCCCGTCAGCGAGCGGCTGTAAGCCTGCACGTCGTCGGGTGAGGCGCGGTCAGGGATCGGCAGCGGCATCTTGGTAATGGACGAGCCTTGCGCCTGCGCCTGCGCGCCCGCGGCGGCTGCGATGCAAAGGACGAAACTCGCCAGCAGTTTTTTCATGGAGCCTCCTTGCTCGTGAAGATGCCGTAGTATAGCCGATTACCCGCGGCGCAAGGCAAGAAAATTATGCAACGGAAAAAGCGAAGTAAGTCCCGCAGCCACCGGCTTCAGTGATTGTTCGGGTCGTCCGTCGCCAGCCCTTCGGTGGTTGCCGCACCGAGCAATTCCTTGTCCGCCGTGACGAGCATGAGCGGCGCGAGATTGTGCTTCAGGCGCTCGCCATTGGCCTCAATCGCGGCGGCGAGTTGTACGGCGTCGTAGCCCCGCAGGGCGTGCTTCTCGGCCAAATCAGTCGCCGATGTTAGGAGTGCCGCCGTCACCTCTACGGTGACGAACAGTCCGGCCAATTCCTTGTGCAGCGTGGCGAGCGCCGTGGCAGCGTCCGCCTGAGAAAGCAGATTGCCCCTGCGCTTGCGGGCGAGCGCGGCGACCGTCTCGACGCCGGTGATGAGGACGAGATTGCCGGCAGCCGGAGCGATCAGCCCTGTCACCCACGCCGTGCCCGTCTCCACCGCGTATCGCTTCACCAGCGCGCTGCTGTCGAGGAAGTAAGCCGCCATCAGCGGCGGTCCTCGATGATCATCTCAGAGAGCGGCTTGCCTTCGACCGTGACCGGCTCGTAGTCGTCGAACTCGTCCTCGGCGTCCTCGCGACTTGACTCATCCGGCAGCGAGACGATGCCCTTCGCGGCGAGGTAACGCTCGAACTCCTCCTCGGTCATCGCCGGCTTGGGCGGCTCGGAGAGAAGGGAATCGGCCAACTCGCGCACCTCCCGCAACTCCTCCGGGTCGAGGACTCTCATCTCTTCTTTGATCTTATCAAGCGTGGCGCTCATCGCTTACCGCCTTTCATCTCACGGATGAGTCCGACGAGCGATAAAGTGAAGCCCGCACCCACGACGGCAGCGGGCAGAAGCCACAGCCATGACGTAGCGACCGGCTCGTCTTGGAATTGATGACAAAGTAGAAGTAGCGTGGTCATTTCTTGCCGCCTTTCTCACCCCCTCGGTGACATCTTTCACTTCTTGTCCCTGCCCGTGTTCGCCCGCTTCAATCTTTCAAGCGCCTCTTGCAGTCCCTTCTCGGCCACAGATTTCCGTCCGAGGCTGTCCATGTGCGCCCGGCACGCGGCCTCGGCTTCCTCGCGCGTCTCTTCGAGCTTGCGCGCTGCCTCGACGACGGCTGCCGCGGCCTCGATGTAGTCTTCGGGAATGTCGTCACTCATAAGCTTGATTGCGGCGGCGAAGAGTGACTTACACGCACAGCCATCGCCTTTCTTCCGAATCAGACGTTGAAGCGGAAGTGTACTACATCGCCCTCCTGCATGACGTACTCTTTGCCTTCGAGTCGCAACAATCCCTGCTCGCGCGCGGCGGCGTAGGAGCTTGCGCGGATGAGTTCGTCGTAGGAGACGACCTCGGCGCGGATGAAGCCGCGCTCGATGTCGGAGTGGATGACGCCCGCGGCCTGCGGCGCGCGCGTGCCGCGCGGGATCGTCCATGCGCGCACCTCCTTCTCGCCCGCCGTCAGGAACGACATCAGGCCGAGCAGGCGGTACGCGCTCTTGATGAGGCGGTCAACGCCGCTCGACCCGACGCCGAGTTCGCGCAGGTAGCTCGCGCGCTCGTCGGGCGCGAGTTCGACAAGCTCGGCTTCGAGCTGCGCGCAGATGGGGACGCACTCCGCACCCTCCGCCGCCGCGATCTCGCGCACCGTCCGAACGTGCGGGTTCGCCTCGGGGTCAGCGAGCGCGGCCTCGTCAACGTTCGCCGCGTAGATGGTCGGCTTCGTCGTCAGGAGAAAGAGGCCGCGCGCGATCTGTCGCTCCGCGTCGTCGAGTTCGACCGTGCGCGCCGGCTTGCCTTCGGAGAGCGCCGTGAGCAGCTTGTCAATGACTTCGATCTCGGCGCGCGCCGACTTGTCGCCGCCCTTCGCGGTCTTCTGCGCGCGCTCGCGGCGGCGCTCGACCGAGGCGAGGTCGGCGAGCGCGAGTTCGATCTGAATGGTCTCGATGTCGCGGCGCGGGTCAACCGAGCCTTCGACGTGGTGGACTTGCTCGTCCTCGAAGCAGCGCACGACCTGTATGACCGCGTCGGTCTCGCGGATGTTGGCGAGGAACTGGTTGCCGAGTCCTTCGCCTTTGGACGCGCCGCGGACGAGTCCGGCGATGTCAACGAACTCGACGGTCGCGGGCACGATCGTCGTCGTCTTGACGACGCGGGCGAGCGGTTCGAGTCGCTCGTCGGGGACGGGCACGACGCCGATGTTCGGCTCGATGGTGGCGAAAGGATAGTTGGCGGCGAGAGCCGTCGCCTGCGCGGTGAGCGCGTTGAAGAGTGTGGACTTGCCGACGTTCGGCAGCCCGACGATTCCTGCTCGGAGCATTTCGAGACCTCGATAAAAAAGACGGATGTAAGACTGTCCGCTTCGGCGCTGTTCTTTTAACCGAACATCTAAACATCGCCGTCGCGGACTTGTCCAGCGGCCCGGCTTGGCGCTTGAGGCTTTGCGCGCAAGCGACGCTGTTCGCGTATAATCGCGGCGCTCATTCAAGCTTGAAGGGGGGCGAAGCCGTCGGACTTCTCGGTTCGGCTTTCTCGGATTCGTCCTGCGCTCTCTATGCCTTTCGCATTCCTGCTCGCGCTCGCCGCAATCGCGGGCGCGACGACGCTGACGTACCTCTACGACCGCGACGCGCCCGTTTGGCCGCGTCTGTGCGCGGGCGTCTGCCTCGGCTTCGCGCTGCTCGGCCTGGTCGGGTTCGTCTTCGCGTCGCTGATAGGAATGACGCCGCTGGCGCTCGCGCTCGCGGGCCTGGTCTCGGCATCGCCGCTCGTTCTTCTCGCGCGCGATGATTGGCGGAGGCGCTTCGTCGCTGACCTGAGCGCGGGCGTTCGAGTCGTCCGGCAGGCAATCGCGCGTCCGGGCAAGGGCGAGACGGGGGCGTTGATTTTTTACGTCGTCGCCGCGCTGCTCTTCTGGTTCGTCTTCGCGCACGCCATGTACGAGACGCCCGCGGGAATCTTCACGGGCGTTGACACGAACATCGGCGACCTTCCGTTCCACGTCGCGGTCATCAACGGCTTCGCCTACGGCGACAACTTTCCGCCGCAACACCCGGAGTTCGCGGGCGTCCGTCTGACGTATCCTTTCGTCGTTGACTTCGTGGCGGCGATGTTCGTCCGCGCCGGGGCGAGCCTCGAAGGCGCGATGTTCTGGCAGAACTTCGCGTTGATTATGTCGCTCGTCGGTTTGTTGCGCCGCTATGCTCTGAAGCTCACGCGCGACCGCGTGGCCGCGTTGACGACGCCCGCGCTCGTGCTTCTGAGCGGAGGCTTCGGCTGGTGGGTCTTCTTCGGCGAGGCACGGAAGGGCGAGGGAGTCTTCGCGCTGCTCGGAAACCTTCAGCACGACTACACGATCATGGGCCACATCGGCTACCAGTGGGGCAACGCCGTGACCGCGCTCTTCGTGACGCAGCGAAGCATCCTGCTCGGCGTCGCGCTCGCCGTCATCGTGATGACGCTCTGGTGGGAAGCGAGTGAGAAGGCAAAAGTAAAAAGGCAAAAGGTAAAAGAGGAAGGCGGAGAGGGAAGTGCGGTCGCGACGAAGATTGCTGCGTCGAAGCATGAGAGTCGCGGTGCGGGAAAGAAGGCGCACGCGGGGAAGAAGGCGGAGCGGAAGAAAGGCAAAGGCAAGGCGTCGCGCGAGGACGCGGCGAGGCAGGCGGAAGACGCGGCACGAGCCGGCGACGCGTCTTTTGCCTTTTGCCTTTTGCCTTTTGCCTTCGCTCCGATGATCGCCGCGGGCGTCGTCGCGGGGTTGCTGCCGCTCGTTCACGCGCACACGTTCGTCGTCGTGATGTTGATGGGCGCGTGCCTCGCGCTGACGCAGGGCGCGTTGGCGCTGTTCATGAAGGGCGGCGCGGGCGACGGCACGAACGGCGACGGGACGACGCACGTTGATTCTTTGACGGAGAAGGCGACGGGCGCGAGCGCGACTTCGTATCCGACGGCGAGCGAAGGCGCGTGGTCGAAGCTTTGGAGCGTGTGGCGACCGTGGGTCGTGTTTGCGCTGGTCGCGTCGGCGCTCGCGCTGCCGCAGATGTTCTGGGCGACCCGCGACAGTGCGGTGCGCGCGTCGCAGTTCTTCGGCTGGGAGTTCGGCTGGGCGCACGGGCAGGAGAACGTCGTCTGGTTCTGGCTGAAGAACACGGGCTTCTTCATCCCGCTGCTCGTCGCGGCGCTCGCGTGGCGCGGGCGCAGGCCCGTCGTGTCGCGGCGTTTGCTCTTCTTCTTCCTGCCGTTCCTGCTCTGCTTCGTCGTGCCGAACGTCTATAAACTATCGCCGTGGGTCTGGGACAACATCAAGATTCTCTTCTACTGGTGGCTCGCGTCCGCGCCGCTGGTCGCGCTCGTGCTCGCGCGTTTGTGGAGGATGAAGCCAGCCTGGAAGTTGGTCGCGGTCGCGCTCCTGTTGATGCAGACTGCGGCGGGCGCGCTCGACGTTTGGCGCGCGGCGGTGGGTTCGACCGAGCGGCAGACGTTCGACGCAAACGGCATCGCCTTCGCCGAAGTCGTCAAGAGCAGGACGGCGCCGCGCGCTTTGATTCTGCACGCGCCGACTTATAATGATCCCGTTTACCTTTCGGGGCGGCGCACTTTCCTCGGCTACCCCGGACACGTCTGGTCGCACGGCATTGACTACTCGGCGCGCGAGGCCGAGTTGAAGAGCATCTACGCGGGAGCGCCCGACGCGCCGAGCCTCATCGCGAAGGAGGGCATCGAGTACGTCGTCGTCGGGCCGCTCGAACGTGAAGAGA
The DNA here is from genome assembly GCA_035652995.1 of Pyrinomonadaceae bacterium. Classification (GTDB taxonomy): domain Bacteria; phylum Acidobacteriota; class Blastocatellia; order Pyrinomonadales; family Pyrinomonadaceae; genus QHXN01. The sequence goes on along the minus strand of DASRCS010000201.1, from coordinate 51,548 downwards.
TGAGGCAGCGCGGAGTCGCGCTCAACGAATCTTTCTTCGCGCGGTTCGCGAAGGTCGGTGAGGCGGGTGGGTACATCCTCTACAAAACGAAACCGTAAGCGCTCGCAGGACAGTTGGGGCGCGACCACTTCGTCGGCGGCGAAGGGCAAAGGCGCGGGCGCGGGGAAACGGCAAACTCCCGCCGAGAATCGCCGCGCGCCGGTCGCGCCCGCGCGCACGGTCGGTGATGAGATTCCCGACCGCGCGTGGCTCGTCGCGAGCATCGTGATACTGATGCTCGCCACGGCGCTGCGCGTTTACGCGCTCGACCTCAACCCGCTGCACCACGACGAGGGCGTCAACGGATTCTTCCTGACGAACCTCCTGCGCCAGCACGTCTATCACTACGACCCGCAGAACTACCACGGCCCGACGCTCTACTACCTGACGCTGCCCGTCGTCGCGATCTTCGGCCTGAGCACGTTCGCCGTCCGCTTCATCACCGCCGCGTTCGGCATCGCGACCGTCTGGCTCGTCCTCGCGCTGCGTCGCCACATCGGCTCGGTCGCCGCGCTCACGGCGGCGGCGCTCGTCGCCGTCTCGCCCGCGTGCGTCTTCTACTCGCGCTACTTCATACACGAATCGCTCTTCGTCTTTTTCACGCTCGGCATCGTCGTCGCCGCGCTTCGCTTCTACGAGTCGGGCGAGGCGATTTACCTCGTGCTCGCGACGGCGTCGGCGGCGATGCTCTTCGCGACGAAGGAGACGGCGTTCATCTCCGTCGTCACGCTCGGCCTCGCCTGGCTCGTCGCGCACGTCTGGGTGAGTGTGACGGGCGGAAGCCGCCGAAGGGGCGGGGAAGCGGAAGGCGAGAGCGGACTCGCGATGTTCTTTTCGAGCGGGCAGTCGCCTCTGGTCATCGGCGGCGCGGTCGTGCTCTTCGTCTTCATCTGGGTGATCTTCTACTCGTCGTTCTTCACGAACTGGAAGGGCGTCGCGGACTCGTTCGAGGCGTTCGACCTGTGGGGCAAGACCGGCATGAGCGAGTTCCACAAAAAGCCGTTCGGGACTTACGTCGAATGGCTTTGGCAGGAGGAAGCGCCGATCCTGATTCTCGCGTGCGTCGGCGCTTTCGTCGCGCTCTTCGAGCGAAAGAAAAATCGCTTCGCGGTCTTCACGTCGGCGTGGGCGTTCGGGCTGCTGGTCGCGTACTCGCTCATCAGCTACAAGACGCCCTGGCTCGTCTTGAGCTTCGTCGTGCCGCTGGCAATCGCGGGCGGCTACGCCGTGCAGGCGCTCGACCGGCTCGGCCCGGCGGGTTTAAAAGGGCGCGTGCCCGCAATCGCGGTCGCCGCGGTCGCGCTCGCCGTCTGCACTTATCAAACCGTCGTGCTCAACTTCCGCGAGTACGACAACGACCGGTACCCTTACGTCTATTCGCACACGGTTCGGCAGGCGCTCGACCTCGTGAGGGAGATTGACCAACTCGGCGCGCGCGCGAACACGAAGGAGCCGGGCGTCACCGTCGCCTCGCCCGACTACTGGCCGCTCCCGTGGTACTTCCGCGACAACTCGCACGTCGGCTTCGTCGGCAACGTCTCGACCTTCTACGACCCGAAGTCAACGCTCGCCGTCGTCGGCAAGGAGGATCAGTTGCCGCAACTCCAGCGCGCGCTCGGCGACGCATACACGCGCGTCGGCGGCATCTACCCGCTCCGCCCCGGCGTCAACCTCGTCCTCTTCGAGCGACGCGACCTCGCGCCGACGCATTGACGCTCACGTTCGTTTGCGACGCACACGCCGGAGCGACGCTGACGCGCGAGTCTTCGCGCGTCAGCGTCGCGGACGTGTCTCGCGTCGGACAAACATCACACTGGCGCGGGTAGTAGTTTCGTGTTATAAATTCCTCACCCATAAAATCTCCCGACATCCTTCCCCCGTTCGCAAAACGAGGCTCGCGGTAAAACGCGTTCAGGCGCAGTGCTCTCTCTTGCCCCTGCGCCGTCGTGGCTCGCGCCGTTTCTGCCGGGCGCTGGCCTTCGCTCTAACTTACAAGGAGTCAGGCGCAATGAAGTCGAAGGACTTGTTTACGCGGCGTGCCGGAGACGGCACACGGCAGGAGAAATCTGCGTCGGCGGTCTCGAAGAGAACGGCGCGGCGCGGCGTGAAGTCGAGGAGGCATTCTTTCAAGCGGGTTCCGGTGCTGCTCGCGGCGGTGGCGCTCTTGGCGGCGCTGCTCTTCATTCCGTCAAGGCACGCGCCGGTCGTCCGCGTCGCGCGGGCCGCGAGTCCCGCCTCTGGAACAATCGCGGCGGCGGGGCCGGTCGTCCCTTTCAACGGCACATGGACGGGCACCGCGTCGGCAACGGGCGCGGCGCAGGGCGAGTCAACGTGCGTCGAGGGGACGAACTGCGACACGTTCCGCCTGACGGTCGCGCCCGGCGACTACACGGGCAAGCAGATCGCGGTCAAGCTTACTTGGACTGTCCCGGCGGACGACTACGACCTCTACATCCACAAGTGCCCGACCCAAAGCTCGACCAACGACCAGTGCAACGCGACGCAGGCCATCGGCGAGAGCGCTGGCGGCGCGCCCTCGACCGAGGAGGATTCGGCGATTGATCCGGGCGGCGTCGTCGCCGCGGCGACCGACTACACCGTCCACGCCGTCTATTTCACGACCGCGAGCGCCGCGGATCAGTACCACGGCAGCGCGAGCCTTGAGAGCAAGACGACCGCCGTGCGCTCGGCCAACTACATTTCGGGTGGCATCACCTTCAGCCCGAACGTGACGGTCAAAGCGCCCGTCACCATCAGCGACGGCGAGCCGTCGAACCGCACGGACGTGCAGGGAAACTTCTACGCCGTCGGCATACGCGGCTTCCCCGCGGGCGTTGACCTCTGGTACAACGACCTGCGACCGACCGTCAACAACGCGCCGAACCCGAACTTCGACGCCTACCTCCGCAACTACGTCTATCGCGGCCAGCCCGACGCCTTCAGCCCGACGAACGAGGCCGACCTCGGCGGCGACGGCGGCGGCGACGTTGACCTCGCCGTCTCGCGCCCAGACCCGACGACGGGCAGCGTACAAGACCCACCCACGCTCGCCTCTTCGAGCTTGATCGCGGCGAACATCTCGACGCAGAAGTCCACCGACCGCGGGCAGACGTTCACGAAGAACAATCTCGGCAACTGCACGGGCGGCCTCTGCGCCGACGACCGGCAGTGGGAGGAGTTTCTCGGCAACGACACGGTCTATCTCTTCTACCGCACGGTCGAACCCGCCGTCTCGCAGATACAGCGCTCGACCGACGGCGGACTCACCTTCGGCCCCGCGCAGACCGCGGGCGCAATCGGGCAGGCCGGGTACATTGACGTTCACCAGTCGGACGGCACGGTTTACGTCAGCGGCAGCAGCGGGCAGGTCTGCCACAGCACCGTGACGCTTCCCACCGGCGAGGCCGCCGTCTATCAGTGCGTGCAGGCGGCGAACGACCCGAACGGAGTGGCGCACCTCTTCTTCGTCGTCAAGGTCGCTGACGACGGCACGCCGAACGGCACAGTTTACGTCTGCTACTCGAACGACCACGACATCTTCCTCGCGCACTCGACCGACAAGGGCGTGACGTGGAGCCAGCCCGTGCGCGTCTCGAACGGCGCGGAGACGAAGACGAGCGTCCTCCCGTGGATCGAGACCGGCCCGACGCCCGGCTCGGTCGGCATCGTCTGGTACGGCTCGACCGATTCGGCCAACGACGACAACGCCGACTGGAACGTCTTCTTCGCGCAGTCGTTCAACGCGACCGCCGACACGCCGACCTTCCGGCAGACGAAGGTCAGCGACCACGTCATCCACGGCAGCAACATCTCGGAGGGCGGCACGCTCGGCAACGCGAACCGAAACCTGCTCGACTACTTCCAGGTCTCCTTCGACCCGACCGGCGCTGCCGTGCTTGCGTACACAGACGACCACAACGACTTCGACGGCAACGTCTATCTCGCGCGCCAGATTTCGGGGCCGAAGATCACGGGCGACGGCAAGGCGAACGTGCCCAGCCCCGGCCCGGCGCCTGCGGCGCAGACGGGGCCGCTCCCGCTCGCGGCGAGCGTCGGCGGGGAGGCCGGCGCGCAGGTCACAGACTTCCGCGACGACGTGGCAAACGGGCTGCTCGTCCGCACGACGACCGACGACCCGCTCGACATACTCTCGGTCAAGTATTCCTGCGAGAAGGGTACGGCGGGCGAACCCGTCATCGTGGCGACGATGAAGGTCTCGAACCTCGCGGTCGTCCCGCCCGCGTCGAACTGGCGCATGAACTTCGCGGCCAACGCGCCCGGCGCCGGCCTGAGTCCGACCGGCGACTACAGCTTCGCCGTGAGCGACCGCGGCGACCAGTTCTGGATGATGGCCGACACGAACAGCAGCACGTCGGGCAGCTTCACCTGGGGCACGGCTGTCAGGAACTCCGGCGGCGGGATTGATTACACGCCGCGCGGCACAGCCGACTGCGGCGCGTTCGACACGACCAACAACACCATCACCGTCGAGGTCTCGACGGCCAAGCTCAACCAGTTCGCCACCAAGGGCGCGATAGTCAACGGCTCGGTGCTCGCGGGCCTGCGCGGCGCGGCCTTCGAGACGGCCAACACGCCGGCGGCGAGCGCCTCGGCCCGTCGCGACGAGACGCGCGGCGGCACAGAGTTCGTCGTCGGCAGTTGCGCCACAGCACAGGGCGGCTGCACGGCTGCGGCCACGCCGACCCCGACACCGACACCGACACCGACTCCGACTCCGACGCCAACACCAACACCAACAGCGACCCCGACTCCGACTGCAACTCCGACTCCAACCCCGACGGCGACACCGACGCCGACTGCTACGCCAACGCCGACGGCGACGCCGAGTCCGACGCCGACGGCGACGCCGACGACCTCGACCTTCGAGTTCGACTCGACGGCGTACCCGATTCAGGAAGGCGTCACGGCCATCACCGTGCGAATCCTCCGAACCGGCTTGACGAGCCAGGCGGCGAGCGTGGACATCGCGAGCCAGGACGGCACGGCCAAGCAGAAGGGCGACTACACAATCGTCGTCGGCCATCTCGTCTTCGCGGCGGGCGACACGCAAAAGACCTTCCAGGTGCTCATCAGCGACGACGGCTACGTCGAAGGGACGGAGAACGCGACGCTCGTGCTTCAGAATCCTTCGGGCGGGACGCTCGGCTCCCCGAACGCCGCGACGCTCCAGATTCTCGACAACGCGCCGGAGACAACGTCGAACCCGATTGACGACTCGGCGACTTTCGTCGGCCAGCACTACCACGACTTCCTCTACCGTCAGGCGGATCAGTCGGGGCAGGACTTCTGGACGAACAACATCGAGTCGTGCGGCGCGGACGCCAACTGCCGCCAGGTCAAGCGCGTCAACACCAGCGCCGCGTTCTTCCTCTCGATAGAATTTAAGGAGACCGGCTACTTCGCCATCCGCGCGCACAAGGCCGCCTTCGGCTTCACCGACAGCAACCCGCGCTACACGATCTTCCTGCGCGACCAGCGCGAGATCGCGGAGGGCGTCGTCGTCGGTCAGGGCAACTGGCAACAGCAGCTTGAGACGAACAAGCAGAACTACCTCGCCGACTTCGTCTCGCGACCGGAGTTCGTCGCGCAGTTCCCGCAGGGGATGTCGGCTGGCGGATACGTTGACAAGCTCTTCGCGAACTCGGGGTTCCCCGTAGCGCCCTCGCCCGAACGCGGCGCGGCCATCTCGGCCTACGGCTCGGGCGACACGGCAGGGCGCGCCGCGGCCTTGCGGAGCGTCATCGAGTCGGGGCCGGTCTTCAACTTCGACTACAACCGCGCCTTCGTGCTGATGCAGTACTTCGGCTACCTGCGCCGCAACCCGGACGACCCGCCGGACAACAACTTCGACGGCTACAACTTCTGGCTGAACAAGCTCAACTCGGTCAGCCAGCAGGGCGAGGACATGCGCGACGACTCGCAGGCGCAGGCGCGCGTCGCCCGCGCCGAGATGGTGAGGGCGTTCATCGAGTCGTCGGAGTACAGGCAGAGGTTCGCCGGCTCGCCGTCGGGCAATCAGCAGGGGGCGGACGAAAGAACGGTGGCGCAGGAGAGTTTGGGCGAGGAGTTGGCCCGCGCCGCGCCGTACCTCTTCAACTCGATGCGGCGGTTCTGGTGGCTTGACTGAAACCGTCGGTTAACTCAGCCGGCGCGGGGATTGGAGTCGCAGGACGTGTGCGACTCCAATCCCCGCGCCTTTATTTTTCGCGCCGGAGTTAAACGTCGGACTGCCAACCACTAACCACGCGCGGCTTAAGGTTCCGGTTTGACAACGCGGCTTGCGCCAACATATAGTGTGCCTCTCCTAAAGCGGCTCAACGGGCTGTGTCTGACAGCGGGGCCGGGCGCAGACGAAACCACAGAATGTTCAAACTCCAACGCCTCGAAATCACCGGCTTCAAATCTTTCGCCGACTACACCGAACTCGTCTTCACCGGCAACGGCATCACCGCGATTGTCGGCCCGAACGGCTGCGGCAAGTCGAACGTCGCCGACGCCATCGCGTGGGTCTTGGGCGAGCAGAAGGTCAAGAACCTGCGCGGCGGCGAGATGAAGGATGTCATCTTCCAGGGCGCGAAGAGCCGCCTGCCTTCGGGCATGGCCGAGGTCGTGCTCCACATGGTGCGCGACGAGAACTACGCGGAAGAGCCGGACATCGAAGACATTGACGCCACGCTCGAAGAACTCGACAGCGAGGCCGCGGCGGTCGAAGAGCGTCTCGCGCCTGAGCTTCTGAACGGAGCCGCGCCGACCGAAGCCGAGGCCGCAGTCGTCGCGCCGTCAGACTCGGCGGCAATGGCCGTCCCGAACGACTCGGAAGCAGCGGGCGAAACGGATTCGTCCGTCCCCGCAACCGCGGCGCTTCCCGTCGAGGCAAGCGCGCAAGCCGTCGCCGGGACGGACGCGACCGGGGCGACGCCCGCGGGCGACGGAGCGCCGGCAGCGCGCAAGGCACGGCAGCAGCACAAGCGGCACTGGCGTCCGCGCCGGCTCGCGCTCGACTTCGCGCCGGGTGAGACCGTGTCGGTCACGCGCCGGCTCTACCGCGACGGCGAGAGCGAGTATCTTCTGAACGGTCGCGTCTGCCGGCTGCGCGACATACAGGATTTGTTTTCGGGCACGGGCCTTTCGGGCGCGCACTACGCCATCATCGAGCAGGGCCGCATCGGACAGATTCTCTCGGCCAAGCCGATGGATCGCCGCACGCTCATCGAGGAGGCCGCCGGCATCACGAAGTTCCGCGTGCGGCAGCGCGCGGCGGAAGCGCGACTCGAAGCCGCGCGCTCGAACCTCAACCGCATCTCCGACATCGTCTCCGAGATCGAGCGCCAGGTCGGAAGCCTTCGCCGTCAGGCCGCGAAGGCGCGTCGTTACCGGCAGGTTCGCGAGGAGTTGCGCGAACTCCTGCGCAGCGTCTATGCCGCCGACGAGCGCGCTCTCAATTCGCGCCTCGAAGACCTGCGCGCGCGGCTCGACGCGGCGAACGAAGAGGTCGAGCGCTTCGCCGAAGAGTTGGAGGCACGCGAGGAAGAGTCGCGTCAGGCGACTTCGGTCGCGCGCACGCGTGAAGAAGAGTTGGCCGGAGCGCGCGCCGCCGTTTCCGAATCCGCGCTCCGTTTCGACCGCCGCGAGCGCGAGCGCACGTACCAATCGGAGCAGATCACGGCGCTCGAACGCAGGCTCGAAGAAGTCCGACGCGAGGCCGAGTCGGTGCGCGCGCGCCTCGCGTCCGTCACCGCGGAGACGGAAACGCTCATCCTCCGCGACGTGCAGGTGCGCGAGTCGAGCGAGCAGAGCGCGCGGCAGCTCGAAGAGGCCGAGGCCGCGCACGCGCGCCGCGTGGCGGAGGTGCAAGAAGCCGAAGAGTCAATCGAGCGGGCGCGGGGCGAACTGCTGACACACACGGCTGCCGCCGAACGCCTCTCCGAGATCGGTCGCCAGCTCGACGCGGTTCTCGAAAAGCTCGCGGCGCAGGCCGAGGGACTCGCGCGCGAGGGCGAGCGCGCCGCCGCCGCGCACGAGCAGGCGAAGGCCGAGGCCGAGAAGCTTCAGGCGGAGATAAAAACTGCGCGCGCGCACCTCGACGCGCTCTACTCGGAGCGCGAGGCCCGCACGCGCGAGCTTGCGGAGTCGCGCGCCGAAGTCGCCGCCGCCGCGTCGGAGCACGCGCGCGTGCGCGACGAGTCGGCACGCGTGCGCCACCGCCTCGACACGCTCGCCGAGATTGACACGCAGCACTCGCTCTACTCGCGCGCCGTGCAGCGCATCTTCACGCCCGCCGAGGGCGACGCGCCGAAAGACTTTCACGTCGTCGCGACGCTCGCCGACGTTCTGCACGTCGAGCCGCGCTGGGAGCGCGCCGTCGAGAGCGTGTTCGGTCAGCACCTGCAAGCCGTCATCGTGCCGACGCCGGACGACGCGCTGCGCGCCGCGGCCTGGCTTCAGGCGACCGGCGCGGGCCGCGCTTCGTTCGTCGTCGCCGGCCTGCACGGCGGCGCAGAAGCTGACGGCACGGAAGATTCAAACTTCAACGCGGCGCTCGCCGACGAGTCGGACTTCGCGGGCGAGGGCGTCGAGTCTGCGGCGGGCGAAGCCGATTCCGCGGCGGGCGCAGTTGATTCCGCGGCGAATGAAATTGACGCCGACCTGCGCGTCGCGTCGCTGCTCGGCGCGCCGCGCGAGATCGGCGCGGTGCTCGCTCGCACGCTCGCGCGCGAGACGAATGCGCGCGTCGCAAGCAGTCTGGAAGAGGCGATGGCGCAGACGCTTCGCACCGGCGAGATGTGCGTGACGACGGCGGGCGAGTGCGTCGTCGCTGGCGAGTTTGTGGCGGCGGGCGGCGCGCCCGTCGCGGAAGAGGGCGCGGGGCTGCTCGCGTTCAAGCGCGAGATGCGTGAGTTGGAAGTCCGAATGGTCGGACTCGCGGCAGACCTCGTCTTCGCGGAAGAGGCGGCGCAGCGCGCGCGCGCGCGGCTCGGCGAACTCGAAGACGCCTTCGTCCTGCTCAACGACGAGATCGGGCGCGAGGAGCGCGAGCACGTCGCGCGCGAGGTGAGCGCGCAGCAGCTTCAGCACGAGATCGAGCGCACGGAGCGACACATCCGCGTCGTCGCCGACGACGCCGCGCGCCTCGCCGCGGAGACGCGCGAGGTCGAGGAGCGCCGCGCGAAGCAGAAGGCCGAGTTCGAGGCCGCCGAGTCGGCACGCGCGGCGGCGCAGCGCACGGTGGCGGAAGCGTCCGAAGCTCTGGCGGAGGCGCGGCGCGCGGCGGAGGCCGAGAGCGAGAACCTTGGGAGCCAGCGCGCGCAGGCCGCGACCGCGGCGGAGCGTCGTCGTTCGGCGGCGGCAGAGTTGCGGCGCATCGAGGCCGAGGCCGCGGAGCTTCAGTCGCGCATCGAAAGGCACGAGAGGGAAGAGGCCGAGGCGAACGAACGCATCGAAGAGTTGCGACGGTCGCTGCGCGAGTTGGACGAGTCTTCGTCGGGAGTCGAGGACGAGCGCGCGGCGTTAGAGCGCGCGGTCGCGGAAGCTTCGGCGCGTCTGACGGAAGCGCGCGAGCAGGCGGACGCGCTCTCGCTCGAACTCGCCGAGATGCACCAGAACGCTTCCGCCGCTCGCGACGCGCGGGCCGCGCTCGAAGTGCAGAGGGCGGAAACGTCAGCGCGCCTGAACTTCGTGCGCGAGTCTTGCCTGAGCGAGTTGAACCAGCCGCTCGAAGAGGTCGCGGCGAGTTTCACGCCGGACGAAGGCTTCGATCTGGAAGCCTCGCGCGCACGGCTCGAAGAATTGCGCGCGCGCGTCGATGGTTTCGGCGCGGTCAACATGATGGCGCTCGAAGAACTCGCCGAGAACGAGGAGCGCCTGACGTTCCTCACCGCGCAGCGCAACGACATCACCGAAGGCATCGCCTCGACCGAGGAGGCGCTGCGCGAGATCAAGCGGCGCTCGCGCGAGCGCTTCCGCCACGCCTTCGAGGAGATCAACCGCAACTTCGGACAGTTCTTCCTCGAACTCTTCGGCGGCGGTCGCGGCGAGATGAGCTTGATTGACACCGAGGACGTGCTTGAGTCCGGCATTGACATCGTCGCGCAGCCGCCGGGCAAGCGACTCCAGAACGTCCTGCTTCTGTCGGGCGGCGAGAAGGCGATGGCCGCGCTCTCTTTGGTGCTGGCGATCTTCAAGTACCGCCCGTCGCCGTTCTGCCTGCTCGACGAGGTTGACGCGCCTCTGGACGAGGCGAACGTCGGTCGCTTCTCGTCGAAGATCCTTGAGATGTCGGCGGAGACGCAGTTCCTCGTCATCACGCACAACAAGCGGACGATGGAGTCGGCGCGCGCCCTCTACGGCGTGACGATGGAGGAGGCGGGCATCTCGCGTCTGGTCTCGGTAAGGTTCGAGTGAGACTTAAGTCGAAGAGCTTTTCAGTCATCGCGGCAGCCGCGCTCGCAGTTTCGGGCGCGGCTCTTCGCACTTCCGCGCAGAGCCGCGCGCCGAAGAAGAACGCGCCCCGCGCAGACGAGCAGAGCGCGCCGAAGAAGAACACCGCGAGACCGGAGGACGGCGATTCGTCCTCCGCGTCTTCGACGAGCGGCGCGCAAGTGTCGTCGAAGACAGACCCGAACGCCGCGCGCTACGTCTATGAATTCTCGCAGCCGGACTTCTACGTCTATTTCATACACGTCGAGCACGACGACGGCGGCCACGGCACGATTCGCTTCGAGCGGCGCTCCGACACCGAGCAGATTACAGACCCGATAGAAATCTCGCCCGCCGCGTTGGAACGCATACGCGCGCGCTGGGCGGCGCTCAACTTCCTCGACTCGACGGAGAACTATCAGGGGCCGCGCACCTATCCGAGTCAGGGCAAGACGAAGCTCACGCTCAGGCGCGGCGGGCGCGAGCGCACGGCAGAGTTCAACTACAGCCAGAACGCGGACGCGCAGGGGTTGGCGGACGAGTACCGCCGCGTCGCCGATCAGGCCGTCCTCGTCTTCGACGTGAACGTCGCGCTCGAAGCGCAGCCGCTCGACACGCCCCGGCTCATCGAGCGCATCGAGTCGCTCATAGACACGAACTCGCTCTCCGACAAGCAGCAGATCATCCCTCTGCTCAGAAGCCTCTCCGAAGACGAGCGCGTCCCGCTCGTCGGACGCAACCACGCCCTCCGCATCCTGAAAAAATTAGACAAAGAGAAGCCGGGGAAGTGAGCGCCCCCGGCGATGTGTTGTCGAACAGCACAGCCGTGCGTCTTCTATTTCTTGACGGGAGTCTTCGTCAGGACTTCGGCGCACTTACGAATCCGCTCGCTCAGGGAGATGATCTCTTCGAGGTCGCGGCTGGCCTCGACGGATTTCCCCGAATCGACAACGCCCGTCTGGTGAAGCGCAGGGTTCCAGACGAACCCGCGCACCAGCGCGTCGAGCGACGCGACCGCCGGACTCAGCGCGTCCAAGCTCAAAATCTCCGCGGCCTTCCTCTGCTTCTTCTCGCCGTCGGGCTTCGGGAGCGAGAGGTAATCTTTCAGCCGCGAGGCGCTGTTGTTGACCTCCGCGGCCTCCTTCCTGACGCGTCCGTAGTCGGTCGCCGCGCCCTGCCCCGTCAGGCCGACGAGCGCGCGGTTCGCCAACTGCAAGCGCTCGAACTCGCGCTCCACGTCGCGGTACGACGGGCGACTGCCACGCGAGTCGCCGCGCGGCTCCTTCAGCTTACTCAAGTCCGAAGGCGGCACGGGTGTTGAGACCTCGTTCGGCCTCGTGGTGTCCGTCACCACCTGCGCGCGCGCCGCGCCCGCGGCCAGCGTCGTGAGAGTCAACGCGGCGCACGCGACGAAGGCGGCGCGCTTGAAAAGGCGTGTGCGGCAGTGCATGTCCCCTCCTGAAACTTTTACGTCGAAACTTTCCTCGGCCATCGCCGCGGCCTATGTTTATTCGCGGGCGGCTTCGGGGCGAACGATAATCTGATACGTCACGCAGATTTACGCATCTTCTCTTTTAGTGCGCCCCAGGAAATTCCCTCATCGGGATTCTGGGCGTGAGGCTGCAAATGACGAGCTAGCTCATCCCTTTGTGCGTCAGTGACGGGGACGGCCTTCAGCAGTGGCGGCGATACTATCCCAGATGTCTTCAACGGGCTGGATATGCTCGGCCACGCTCATCTGTAAGATGTCGGAAAGTTCTGTGCTCGTGGCAAGTAGTATAGCTTCGTTGATATGCACAGGAGAAGCATCTCAGCGGGCGCGACGAACGATTGAAGAATAATGAGAGCTGTGGTGTCCGCGCTCCGCTGCATGCCGTTGTCGGGCGGCCCGTCGGGAGGGACACTCAATCGCCGTCAGCGAAGGGGGGCTGGATTTTCCACCCCCCCTCTTCCTTGATAAGCGGCACGCCGAGCGGCCCGAAGGCGGTCTCACACTCAACCGTCGCCCGCTCGCCTTCGACCTTTTCATCGTGACATCTCTCCGGCGAAGTGAACCCCATGTTTTCTTGAAGCAACTTGTCAATAGGCGTGCCTTTTTGGCGCTCAACTCCCTCATATTTCTTCAGGGCTTTCTTCGAGAGCAATCTCTTCGCCGTTCGGGTATCCCCTTTCATTAACGCCTCGGCAAAAGCCTTGGCTACTTCCATGGGACTCATACTCTTGCCGCAGGCGGCCCCCAGCATCATTATGACGAGCAGCGGGAATAATAGAGCCGCATATTTTTTCATCTATAATCTCCTAAGAGGGAAGCCGCCCAACTATATTTAGACCGCACTGTGCGGTCTAACTCGGCTATGGGGTGGTAAATACCGCGCCGTGCGGCACATAAGGCGGAGCCGGACTTTTGGCCGACGCGGGAGTATAACACCGCGCCCGTCGTCAAAGGCTCGGATTCACGCCTACAGAGATTCGACATTCATCCTCGGAGGCTCGGCTTTCCGCCAAAAAGGCCGGACGTTCACCAAAAAAGGGTCAACTTTCCGCCTCGGAGGACGGAAGTCGGGCCTCGGAGGCTCGATTTTCCTCCTCAGAGGCCGGAGTTTCCGCCTCGGAAGCCCAGTCTTCCGCCTCGGAGGCTCTGTCTTCCGCCAAAAAGGCTCAAATGTCTGGCAAAAAGGGCGGCGGTTGAGCCTGTGAGGCGAAAGGTCGGGGCCGCGGGGCGCAATCTTCCTGCGCGCGGGCCGAACTCTGAGCCGCGGGGCGGAACACTTGTGCGGGTCAGCGGCGCGGAGTCAGGAGGTCGCGCATCTTCTCCCTGACGAGGGAGAGGCGCGCGTTCTCTGCCATGTCGTTGTAGCGCTCCCAGACCGCGCTCGTCTGGCCGCCGACGGAGATGGTCAGCGTGGCGCGGCTCTCGTCCGGCAGGGGTTCGGCGGGCGGCGTCCTCTGTTCCCACGCTTCGAGTTCGACGAGTAGTCGGACGAGCGCGGACAATTCTTCGGGTGAGACCGCGCACTCGGAGACGCGGGGCGCGGTCGCGCCGGGCGGGCGCTCGCGGAGTTCGACGTGACCGCTGCCGCGCGCGACGATTGTCGTCCCGCCCCAGAGTCCGTGCATGTCGTCGTATGTGATCGTGTGGTCGCGCGGGAGTTCGCCGCCGCCGACTATCGCCCTCAGTGAACTCTCGACGGACATCGGTTTGAAGGCGGGCGTTGAACCCGAAGGCTAAAGGCGGACGTTGAAACAGTCGGCTAGCGGCTCAGAGACTTTTCGCCCGACGCGCCGACCGCCGCCAGCGCCTCGCGCCGCTTGGTCCCGTAGAGACGCTGGCGCGTGGCTTCGGGGAAGCGCGTCTTGAAGACCACGTCCCACAGCCCGCTCGTCAGCCCGAACCCGCGCGTCATGCCCTGCGAGGTGTGGTGGTAGAAATGGTGCTTCTTCATGTACTTGAAGTACGGGCTGCGGAAGTTGTAGAAGTGGACGCTGTGGTGAACCCACTCCTCGACGACGTAGCATTGGACGACGCCCGCCAGAAGCATTGGCAGCGTGTAAACGGGGAAGAAGAAGAATGAGACGAACGAGGAGAAGGCGAAGAGCGGCAGAAGGTCTCTGATGCTCGCGCTGATGTGCAGGCCGTCGAAGGGGCGCTCGTGGTGTTCCCAGTGGAGCGGGTCGAGCACCTTGTGCGCGAAGTGCTTGTGCAGTTTCCAACGGTGCCGCGTAGGCTTGAAGCGACCGTGGAGGATGTAGCGGTGCGTCAGGTATTCGACGAGCGTCCACACGGGGACGCCGAACGCGTAGAAGGCGAGCGCGACCAGAGTGTGCGCCGACCTGAACGCGACGACGAGCATGACGGCGGAGAAGATCGTGTAGAAGACCGTGAACGGGTAGAGCCGCCCGCGCGAAATCTTCGCCTGCCCGCGCTTGTAGCCCGCGAACCCGCCCGACTTCTGAGCGCGCCGCGGCTGCCGAGCCTCAAATAAATTTTCCTGTGCGGTCATCGAGATTTAAGTTCGGCGGGCCGGACGCCCGCGTCTGGAACCACCCTGCATTTGCGATAAGCGTATATCAGCAGCGGCCTGTGATAATCAAGTGCGCGGAGTGGCGCGCGGCGTTCACAGAGTCTCGCCCGAAAGCACCCCGCCGTCTCCGCCCGGCTGCGAGACCTTCCCGCCGACTGCCGAAAGCACAGACGCGATCACCTGAAACACGAGGCCGATGAACATCCCCGTCAAAAACCTGCCCCGGCTCATCTCGCCCGCGAGGCGCGCGAGCGTTATCGCCCCCTGCGGTATCCAGAGGAGAATCGCCGTCACCAGCCCCGGATTGTATTTCGCCTTCAACACGCCGGTCGCCGTGTGCGACAGACCGTTGGCGAGGAACGCCGTCCCGAACATGACGAGCAGCAACTGCGGGAACTCTAACTTCAGCGCGAAGGCGGTCAGCACGACCATCCCCAGCCAACCGAGGCCGGTCATCAGGAAGAAGTCGCGCTTCTTGAGCTTGACGCCCCTCGTCTTCAAGAGGTGCTCGGAGAAGCCGTCGCCGCCCCAATGCTCTTCCGCGATGTGAATCAGGTAGGTGACGGGGAAGAGACAGAGCCAAAGCGTTTCGGGCGTGTTGAAGCTCAGGAGGTTGGCGACGTGTGTCATCATTCGGGGGACTCAGTAACGTGCACGCGGAGCGGTAACGGAAACGCCCGCGCCGCCTCGCCGCGGCAAAAAGTTTCCCGCATGATACAGCCGCGCGTTGATTACCTCAAACATTTCTGGCGGGGGCTTCGTGTAGTTCCGCTACTCGAAGAAGCCGCGACCGCCGCCCTTCCTCTCCTTGCTCCAGACGCGGAAGAAGATCACGACGGCGATGACGCAGACGACGAGCAGCAAGCCCATGATGAAGAGCGTGAAGATCAGCTCGTTGTTCCCGTCCTCAACGTTTAATAAGAACATCTCAAACTCCCAGTGTGCTTTGAATCAGGCCGCCTCCTGCTCCTCCGGCTCGACGGTCGGCGCGGGCGCGGGCGCGTAGCGGATGCGGCTGATGCGGTGGCCTTCGACTTCTTTGACCGAGAAGAGGCCGCCCTCGTGCTCGACCGTCTCGCCCGGTCGAAGTATGCGCCCCGCCTTCGCCAGAAGGAAACCGGCCATCGTCGTGTAGCCGGCCTCTTCGGGGAGCCGCAGGTTGAAGCGCCGGTTGGCGTCGCGCACGGCTAGCATCCCGTCGAGCAGGAAGGTGCCGCCCGGCTCTTCCGTAATCTGCTCGCGCACCTCCTCGTCGTACTCGTCGTCAATCTCGCCGACGATCTCTTCGAGCAGGTCTTCGAGCGTGACGATGCCTTCCAGACCGCCGTGCTCGTCAACGACGCAGGCCAGGTGCGTCTTCGCCGACTGCATCTGCGCCAGCACCGAGCCGAGACGCGCCGTCGCGGGCACGAAGAGCGCCGGGTGCAGCATCCTCTCCATGTCGAACGCGACCCGCCCCTCCGTCCGCAGGCACGGCATCAGGTCTTTCATGAAGATGACGCCCGCGATGTCGTCGAGTCGTTCGCGATAGACGGGCAGGCGCGAGTAGCCGTACTCGCAGAAGGCGTGCTCGCACTCTTCGAGCGTGGCCGTCAGCGGGAGCGCCTGAACTTCCGTGCGCGGGATCATCGCCTCGCGCACCTCTGCCTCGGAGAAGTCGAAGACGCTGTTGATGAGCCGCCGCTCCTCCTCTTCCAGATGGCCGCTCTTGTGCGAGAGGTTGACGAGCTGTCGAATCTCCTGCTCGGTATAGACCGAGGCGTGTTCGCTCGAACCGTGGAGTCCGAGCGAGCGCGTCGCCGCCGAGCTTGCCACGTCGAGCAGCCGGATGAGCGGCTTGAAGACCGTGGAGAACCAGAACATCGGCCCGACCGTGAACATCGCGACGCGCTGCGACAACTCGATGCCGAGCATCTTCGGCACCTGCTCGCCGAAGACGATGTGGAAGAACGTGATGAGCACGAAGGCGATTGCCGAGGCGAGCGCGAGCCGCACGCCGACCGTCAAGTAGTCGCCGTAGGGCGCGGGGAAGACCGCGGCGAGGCGGTCGAACTGCGGCGCGAGAAGGTCTGCGAGCGTTGACTCGCCGATCCAGCCCAGGCCCAGCGACGAGAGCGTGACGCCGAGCTGCGTCGCCGAGATGTAAGAGCCGAGGTTGTCCTTGAACGCGAGCAGGCGGCGCGCGCGCCGGTTGCCTGTCTCGGCGAGCGCGGCGATTCTCATGCGGCGGACGCTGACGATGGCGAACTCCGACGTGACGAAAAACCCGTTCGCCAGAACCAGCAGCAAGACCGCGAGAATCCTGAGCAGCGTGTGCATCACCGTCGCGGGCCCCCGAAAGCGCGGCCCGAAATCATCCCCCGTCTCCCGTCTGAATTGCTTAATCCCTGCCACAAGCTTATTGCGCCGCGCCGCGCCGTTGCAAGCCCTGAGACAACATCCGGCAGAACTCGACGACGCGGTTCTCGGCCCAGTGGCGGTCTTCGCCTTCGCGCGGGTCGGAGACAAAGGCGACGTGCCCGCCTTGGCGCGTGACGACGAGCAGGACGTTCGGGTTGTCGGCGAAGGAAGAGTCGCGGAGCGGCGCGGCGGGCACGAACGGGTCGTCCTCGGCGTGGATGACGAGCGTCGGGACTTTGATGCGCGGGATGAAAGGCAGGGAACTCGCGCGCTCGTAGTAGTCCGACGCGTCGCGGTAGCCCCCGTGCGGCGCGGTGTAGAGGTCGTCGAACTGCCTGAGCGTCCGCACGCGGCGCAAGCCTCGCGCGTCGTAAAGCTTCGGGTGGAGTCGCTTCTTCCGGCGCACGCGACGGCGCAGGCTTCGCATGAAGCTCCAGAGGTAAAGCGCGTTCTCGCGCCGCTCCAGAGCGTCGGCGCAGAGCGAGAGGTCAACGGGCGGCGAGACGGCGGCGACGCCCGCGAGCGCAGCCGGCGCTTCGTCGCCGTAATCCGCGGCGAGGCGCAGGAGCATGTTCGCGCTCATCGAAAAGCCCGCGACGAAAATCTCTCGCAACCCCTCGCGCCCCGCGAGTTCTTCGGTCAACACGCGGTCAATGTCGCCCGTCATGCCGCTGTGATAGAGCGTCTCGGTCAGGTGCTCCGTGTCGCCGCAGTTCCTCATGTTCATGAGGACGACGTTGAAGCCCGCGCTGAAGGCTTTGCGCGCCGTGCCCCGAATGTAGAGCGATTCGCTTGAGCCTTCGAGTCCGTGGATGAGAAGCAGCGTCGGCGCGTTCGACTTGTCAGGTTGCCAGCGACATTTGATGAGAAGGCGCGCACCCGGCTCGACCTCGACGAGGCGCGGCTCGAATGTTTCTTGCCGGTCGCGTGGGGAACGAATGCGAGAGATTCGGAGCGCGGCGAAGATCGTCTGCGCGTGGCCGCCGCGGAAGAGCCTGTTCGGCACGAAAGGCTTTGCGCGGAGGGCGCGCGCAGGCGGCGCGAGGCGTGCGCTCAGGTTTTGTGGCGGGACGTGCGGCGCGGCGAACTCTTCTTCCGAACTCAGAAGCCGCGCGCCGCCTTCGGCTGTGTTCATCGGCGTCCGCGTCGAGTTTAGAAATTGCTCGCCGCGATTATATCAGACCAGCCGCGCCGGCTCCGCGGCGGGAGGGTCGCCGGCGGGCGCGGGCGTCGAAGGTTCGCGCACGGGCGCGCTCGGTGTCGGCGCGTCGGGCGGGAGCGGCGGCTGTTCCGGCTGCGCGGGGTCGCTCGGCTGAGTCGGGGGCACTTCCGGCTGTTGCTCCGGCTGCGGCGCGTCGGTGTTTGGGTTACGGCTCATTCCTTGTTCGTTCCCTCATGTTCGGCAGAATGTGAAGACTCTAGCACGAATCGGCAATGGGCCACGAGCGCGAAGCCTTTTCAGTCTTCCGTTGTCGGGCCGAGGCCGGCGGCGCGTTGCAGGTCGGCGACGACGAAGCGGATCATGCGGTAGTTGATGTGGCGGGGGAGCGAGTCGCGCAGGGGCTTGAGTCGCTCCGCGCCGAGGCGCGCGACCGCGGATTCGATGAGCGCGCGGTCTGCTTCGGAGACGTGGGCCGCAATGTCGAAGGCGCGGCCTTCGAGGATGCAGTCGGCGAGGTGCTTCTCGACGGTGAACTCGGTCAGGCCGCGGCGCGCGCAAATCTCTTCGATGGCGAGTCCCTGCTCGTAGAGCGCGTATGTCTCGTCAACCGTGCCGGCCTTCGGCGCGGAGTTTGGCTTCGATTGGGTGACGCGCGTGTCGGCTTCCGTCGAGAGAGACGAAGCGGGCGAAGACGAAGCGCGCGATTGCGAAGACTTTGCCGGACTCGCGGCTGGCGTGGGGAGCGGGAGGCGGACGCTCGCGCGCTCGCGCATGACTTCGCCGCCGAGTTGCGTGATGGCGACGGTCGGGTACGCGCCGCCGGTGACGTGCAGGCAGCCGGCGGCGACGAGCGCGTCAACGTAGGCGAGTATGTCGTCCTGCGTCATGCCGGAGAGGAGGCCGTAGGTCGAGAGCCTGTCGAGTCCGGCCTGCGAGAGCTTTGCCGAGCGCGAGCCGCGAAGCGTCGCCGCCAGCAGGCCCTTGCCGAAGCGCCCGCCCATGCGCGCCGCGCAGGCGAGAATCTTTCTGACCGTCAGCGCCTCGCCCTCGGAAAGCTCGCGCGGCTCCGCGACCGCGATGGTGTTTTGTCCGTCGTCTTCCGATTCGTCGCCAGTCGGCGACGACTCAGCCGCCTCGCGCCTGCGCCTCATGCGCGTCTGATCCGCGAGTTCTTCTTCGAGGTCGAGCGCGAAGGGCACGTGCTTCATCACGAACTTGTCGAGTTCGCGCGCGGGTTCGAGCGGCGGCAACGCCCCGGCGCGCGCCTCCGTCATCTCGCCGCGTCGGGCTTGCAGGAGGCAGTTGCCGCACTTGCCGCAGTTCGCCGGGTGCGAGCGGTCGCCGAAGTAGTCGAGGATGAACGAGCGGTAGCAGCGCTCGGTGTAGCAGAACGAGATCATCTCGCGCAGCTTCCGCTGTTCGAGCGCGGCGCGGCGCGCGATGTCTTCGGGGCGGATGCGGAGGTGCGTCGCGGGCTTCTCGTCCAACATCACGACGCCGCGCGTGCGCCGCGCCGGGCGGTAGCTGATGACGCCCGCTTCGGCGAGCGACGCGAGCGCGCGCTTCATCGAGGAGAGTTCCAGGCCGAGCGCGTCGGCGAACTCTTGAACGTTGAGTTCGGTGTCGTATCGCTCGCCGAGGTCGTGGCCGCCGAGCAGTCCGAAGAGAACCTGTTTGAGCTGCGCGCTGCGGCGCGCGCCGACCGCTTCGCGCGCCAGATGCGCGGGCATGAGCAGACGAAGCTCGGCCCGGTTCTCAGCGCCCGTGCCGCGCTCGATGTGCCCGGCCTTCTCCAGCGTGATGAGGGCCGACTGCACGGCCATCTCGTTGCGGACGCCCGCGCGCGCGGCGATCTCGCGCGTCGAAAGCTCGATGCGCCTGAGTCCCGTGCCGGTCAGCGCGTTATAGACCTTCACGATCAGTTCAGGCGGCGGGTACGAGCCTTCGATGAAGTAGTCCTGCGTCCGCTTGTCTGCGTAGTTGAAGAGGAGCAGGCAGACCGACTGGCGACCGTCGCGCCCGGCGCGGCCTATCTCCTGATAGTAGGCTTCGATTGAGCCGGGCAGGTGGAAGTGGACGACGAAGCGTATGTCGGGCTTGTCAATGCCCATGCCGAAGGCGTTGGTGGCGACGATGATCTGCGCGCGCCCCGACATGAACTCGTCCTGCGCGCGCACGCGCTCGTCGTCCGTCATCCCTGCGTGGTAGCCGACGACCGAGAGCCGCGCGTCCTTCAGCTTCTGCGTGATCTGCTCGACCGACTTGCGCGTCGAGGTGTAGATGATGCCGGACTGCGCGGCGTACTCCTGCGCGAGCTGTCTGATGCGCGCGAACTTCTCGCGCTCCTTCTCGGTGTGGACGACGGCGATTGAGAGGTTCGGTCGGTCGAAGCCGCTGACGAAGGCGCGAGGCTCGGAGAGGTTAAGTTGCTCGATGATGTCGGCGCGGACGTAAGGGGTTGCCGTCGCCGTGAGCGCGACGGTCTGCGGGCTGCCGATCTGTTCGCGGAACGAGCGGAGGCGCGCGTAGTCGGGCCGGAAGTCGTGGCCCCATTCCGAGATGCAGTGCGCCTCGTCAACGGCGAAGAGGGAGATACGAGCGCGCCGCAGCGTCTCGACGAAGTGCGAGCTTCGGAAGCGTTCGGGCGCGACGTAGAGGAGCTTGTACTCGCCGCGCCGCACGCCCGCGATGCGCTCCTTCTGTTCGTCGAAGTCGAGCGAACTGTTGATGAAGGTCGCGGGAAGCCCGCGCGCCTGAAGCGCGTCAACCTGATCCTTCATCAGCGCGATGAGCGGCGAGACGACGACCGTCACGCCGTCGCGCATCAGCGCCGGAAGCTGGTAGCAGAGCGACTTGCCGCCGCCCGTCGGCATCACGACCACCGTATCGTGGCCTTCCAGAATTGAGTTTATTACCTCGCGCTGGCCCTCTCGGAAATCCTCGAACCCGAAGTGCTCATTGAGGGCCGCGCGCGCGGCTTCCGTCTCAGAACTCATCGAACGCCGCCTTTTGCAAGAAGCGTGAGAACTCAAATTGTACCTTAAAGCCGAAGAGCGCGCGACGTGCCGTGCGAGGCCGGGGCAGGCGCGGTGAAACGTTTCGGACACGCACGACATAAACGGTTGAGTGATTCTGCCCCGCCGCGGGCGAGGAGAAGCGGTCGCGGAAAATGTTGACCCCGGCACGCGCCGGGGCTATAAGCTCTGGACGCTCAGGTGATACAGTCTCTGTCGTAACACCGTCCCGTCCTCGCTTTCTTGTTCCGCACGCTCTTTCACTCCGACCACGACGCCACACAAGGAGACATGAGACCATGACCGTCAATTACCTTTTCGCCGACAAAGACTTCAACATGCTCTCGCTGCTGGACCTGATGGAAGCCAGAGACCTCTATCACGTTCACCTGATGCACAAGCAGAACGTCGTCGCCACGGCGCTCGGTCGCTACCTTATTAGGAAAGACGAGCCTTGGCCGAACGAGGCGAAGGTCCGCACCGGCGCGAGGCAGCACAAGGGGAAGCGCACGATGGACAACTCCGAGGTGCGGCCTTACTCGTGGCCGTGTGTCGTCGTCTTCGTCGAGCAGTGGGTCGAGCGCGACCGGTTCGGCTACCAGTCGGGCCACGTCAGCCCGGAGGAGATGGTGCCGAAGGCCATCTACATGCCCGACGGGCGGGTTGTCCCCATCTGCGTCGTCGAAGCGCAGAGGGACGAGTACGTCGAAGGCGAGGTGAGCAACGTCATCTTCCCCGACACGAAGATAGGCGGCGGCTTCCCCGTCATCGCCGACGTGCAGGGGCAGGAGCACATAGCGTCGCTCGGCTGCCTCGTCACCGACGGGCACACGGTTTACGCGCTGACGAACAGGCACGTCTGCGGCGAGCCGGGCGAAGAGGTCTTTGCCGTGCTCGGCGGCCAGAGGGTGCGCGTCGGTCGCAGTTCGCACAAACAGCTCACGCGGAAACTTTTCGAGGAGGTCTATGCGGGCTGGCCCGGCAAGGATGTTTACGTCAACCTCGACGTCGGGCTCATCAAGATTGACAACCTAAACTGCTGGACGGCGCAGGTCTATGGCATAGGGCTGATGGGCAAGATGGCCGACCTGAGCATCAACAACATCTCCCTGAAGCTTATCGGCTGCCCCGTCCGCGCATACGGCTGCGCTTCGGGGCAGATACGCGGGGCCGTCCACGCGCTCTTCTACCGCTACAAGTCGGTCGGCGGCTTCGAGTACGTCGCGGACTTCCTCGTCGGGCCGCAGAAGGACAGGCCCTTCTCGGTCAACCCCGGCGACTCGGGCACCGTGTTCATGCTCGACATGGGCGACGAGAAGGCGGGGCTGATGCCCATCTCCGTGCTCTGGGGCGGGCATGTCTTCGTTGACCGGACGGGGAAGACGAGGATGCCGTTTGCGCTCGCCACGTGCCTGAGCACGGTCTGCAACCTTCTCGACGTTGACGTTGTTCGCGACTGGAACATTGGGCAGGTTGACTACTGGGGCGAGATGGGTCACTACACAATCGGCGCGAAGGCCTGCACGGTCATGTCCGAGCCGGGGCTGAAGAAATTGATGAGCGCCAACGTTGACCGCGTCGGCTTCAACGACGCCGGCCTGAAGAGTCCTGAGAAGTACGAAATCCACAAGGCGCATTACAAGTTCGTGCCGCTCGCCGACGTGGCCGACAACGTCTGGCGCAACATACGGAAGAGCGACGAGAACAACCACTTCGCCGACATGGATAATCCGGGCGGCCCCGGCCCTTACAAGGGAAAGACGCTCCTGCAACTCTCGAAGAGCGAGAAGAACATCAGCATCGAGGTCTGGGGCAAATACTATGACAGCATCAACGAGACTCGGCCCGGCGCACTCCCGTTCCGCGTCTGGCAGATTTACACGGCGATGGTGAAGTCGCTTCAGGAGGCCGAGCCGGACGTGGTCGGCTTCTTCTGCGCCGCCGGCTGTCTGGCGCCCTACGTCGGCGACGCCTGCCAGCCGCTTCACATCTCGCGCTTTCACCACGGCATCCCGCCGGTCAAGAGCGGCTCGGTGGCTTACAACGTCCATTCGTCTTACGAGACGGATATGCTGAACGAGCACGCGCCGGACGTCGTCAAGGGCGTGAACGCGCGGCTGAAGGGCGTGAAGGCCACGCCTACGTTTCAGGGCGGCAGGGGCGCGGCCATGCGCGTCATACAGTTGATGGCGTGGACGGTGAAGAACATCCCGCCCAAAGACCTCGTTGACACCTACAACGCGGGAACTTCGCCGTCAGACCGGATCAACCGCATTTGGAACGCCTTCGGCGATAAGACGATGGACAGCATGGCCGAGGGCTGCAAGTGTCTCGGCGAGATTTGGGAGAGCGCGTGGGCCGAAGGCGGCGGCGCGAACATGCCACACACGGAGCTGGGCGCGATTGACCCCGGCCTCCTCTCCGCGCTTTACGTCAAGCCCGACTTCCTTCCCTCGCGCGCGCTGAAGGACATGGGGCCGCTGCTGTAGTAGTGACTTGAAACACTTCCGACCTCCGGTGCGTGACACGCAGCCGGCGCGGGAGCCGACTCATGAGTCGGCTCCCGCGCCGGCTTGTTTTTGGCGCGGGCGGCATCTTAAGCTTCTCGGCGATGAAGAAGCGCGAGTGGAAGTCGAGGACGAAGCGCGACCTGATGATCGAGGTGTGGGAATATCTCGATTGCGAGACGGTAGGCGCGAAGGAGATCGAGGCCGTGACGGGGGCCGTGCGCGAGCGTTTCGGCGAGGGCGCGGTCGAGAGTCCCGCGTCGGTCGCGCGGCTTCTCGCGGACGAAGGCGCGGAGTTGCGCCACGCCGAAGTGCTCGACATGGACGCGCGCTGGCGCACGCAAGACCCTTACGAGGCGATGTTCCGCAACGTCCTGAAGTTCTCGACCTTTGAAGACGCGGCGGTCTCGATCAGGCGTCTCGACAACCTCCGAAAGCAGTTCCAGCGCAAGGGCGACCGAGAGGGCTTGCGCCGCGTCCACGAGACCGTGCTCAAGGGCAAGCAGCGCGCGCAGATGATCGCGCGCAACCCCGCGGTCAACGAGCGCAAGCGCGCCGAGAAGGCCGAGATGGCCGAGTGGTTCACCGTCTGGCTCAACCAGCCGGAGATTTTCGAGGACTGGCTGGCACTCCGCACAGGCTCGAAGGACTTTCGTTCGCGCTTCAAGGAAGAAGAACCGGCGTCGGGCGCGAAGTGAAGTCCCTGTGCGTTGATTGTGTCAGCGCCGTTCAATTTAAACGCCCGCGAATCAGTCTGACCAGACGCTTCGGCGCGCACTCACGCCTCGGCGCGCATGAAGCCGCGAGAATCAAGCCTTATCCGAGAACCCGACGAGTGGAACGGCGCATGCAAAGCGCATTGACGAAAGTGCCGCGCGCTTTGCTCCGCGCGCGGCGACAGGTCCCGTCGTCGGTTTCGGATTTACTGAACAAGGGAAGAAAAGGTCAGTAAAAGTTAGCCCCGGCTTGAAGCGACGAGCGCTCAAGCCGCCCGCCGCCCCGCGGAGTTCTCACTGTCGGCGCGTGAATGATTTTGCGTCAAATTGAGAGCCGCCCCTTCACGTTGAACGATTCGTTCACAAGCCGACCTCAGATGCGGCTATCAGAGATGCCGATTTTGCAGGGAAATTGAAATTTTCCGTCCCTGCGCCACGCGGCACAACGCTTGCCCAATGTTTCGGCAGCAGCGCATCTCATGCGCCCTGCCATCGGTCGAAAAACCCTGCGGCAACGGATGCGGACAGAGAGAATGTCCAACACCTCGAAGAGACAGAGCCTCGCAACCCCCTACATGTGGCTCATCATCGTCATAGGGGTCTTCGCCTGTGCCTTCACCGTCAGCCGGATTCACTTCTCCGACTTCGGACTCAGGTTCGCGCTCGTCGCGCTGCTGACGCTCAGCTTCGGCTCGCGCATGATCGTGCAGATTCCGAGGGTCAAGGGGCAGATTTCCGTCTCCGACACCTTCATCATGCTCGTCCTGCTGCTCTTCGGCGGCGAGGCGGGCATCCTCCTGGCCGCCGCCGACGCCATCTCCTCCTCACGCCGCATCACGAAGAAGAAGATCGTCATCGCCTTCAACGCCGCCGTTTACATCTGCTCGACCTTCATGACGGTCTGGGTGCTCAGGCTCGCGTTCGGCGACCTCAAGTTGCTCGCGCAGGGCGACCAGTCGCGCTACATCGTGGCCGTCTGCGCGATGGCGCTCGTCCAGTACATCTTTAACTCCGGCCTCGTCGCCGTCGGCGTCGCGCTCAAGGCCGGGCAGCCCATCTGGCAGATGTGGCGGCAGAATTTCCTCTGGACTTCGCTCTCCTATTTCGCGGGCGCGTCCGCCGCGGGCATCATCGTCAAGCTGATCGAGTCGTTCGGACTCTACGCCTTCCTCGCGACCGCGCCGATCATCCTGATCGTCTATTTCACGTACTGCACTTACCTCAAAAACGTCGAAGCCTCGACCAAGCAGGCGGAACTCGCGCGCCAGCACGCGCTCGAAGTGCAGCAGCACATGGGCGCTCTGCGCGAGTCGGAGGAGCGTTTCCGCTCCGCGTTCGACTACGCGACCATCGGCATGGGCGTCGTCTCGCTCGACGGTCGCTGGCTTCAGGTCAACCGCTCTCTTTGCGACATCGTCGGCTACGAGGACAGGGAACTGCTCTCCTCCAGCATCAACGACATCACTCATCGCGAAGACCTCGTCGCTTTGGACGAGCAGATTCAGCGTCTGGCCGAGGGCACGATCTCTTCGCACCAGACCGAGATTCGTTACGCGCACAAGCACGGCAAAGAGGTCTGGGCGCACCTCGGAATGTCGCTCGTGCGCGACGGCCAGGCCCAGCCGCTGCACCTCATCTTCCAGATTCAGGACATCACCGACCGCAAGCGCGCCGAGGAGCAACTGCTGCACGACGCCTTCCACGACGCGCTGACGGGACTGCCGAACCGCGCGCTGTTTATGGATCACGTCAAGATGGCGATTCAGCGCTCGCGCCGCACCGGCGACCGACTGTTCGCCGCGCTCTTCCTCGACCTCGACCGCTTCAAGATCATCAACGACTCTCTCGGCCACATGGTCGGTGACCAACTGCTCGTCGGCATCGCGCACCGCCTCGAAGCCTGTCTGCGCCCCGGCGACACGGTCGCGCGTCTCGGCGGCGACGAGTTCACGATCCTGCTCGAAGACCTCGGCGAGACGGACGACTGTCTGGATGTCGCCCGCCGCGTTCAGGAGGCCGTCTCGCAGCCCTTCATCATCGGCGGCCACGAGGTTTTCACGACCGCGAGCATCGGCATCGCGCTCTCTTCGACGGGTTACGAGCGCGCCGAGGACCTTTTGCGCGACGCCGACACGGCGATGTACCGCGCGAAGATGATGGGCAAGAAGCGGCACGTCGTCTTCGACAAGGAGATGCACGACCGCGCGATGGAACTCCTGCAAATCGAGACCGACCTGCGCCGCGCTATCACACGCGGCGAGCTGTTCCTCAACTACCAGCCGATAGTCTCGCTCTCGACTGGCAAGGTCAGCAGCTTCGAGGCATTGGTGCGCTGGCGTCACCCCGAACGCGGACTCGTGATGCCTTCGGAGTTCATCCCCGTCGCCGAAGAGACGGGCCTGATCATCCCTCTCGGCCAGTGGGTTCTGAATGAGGCGTGCCGGCAGATGCGCGAGTGGCAGAAGATTTATCGAATTGACAAGGGCGTGACGATGAGCGTCAACCTTTCGAGCCGCCAGTTCTCGCAGGCAGACCTTATCGAGCAGGTGTCCGCGGCCCTGCGCGAGACGGGCCTGCGACCGGCGAACCTGAAGCTCGAAATCACCGAGAGCATGGTCATGGAGAACTTCGACACCGCCATTGACATGCTCGCGCAACTGCGGAACTTGGGCGTCGGCCTCTCGATTGACGACTTCGGCACGGGTTATTCGTCGCTCTCGTACCTGCACCGCTTCCCGATTGACACTCTGAAGATCGACCGCTCGTTCGTCACGCAGATGACGGACAACGCGGAGAACGCCGAGATCGTCCGCACCATCGTCACGCTCGCGCGCAGCCTCGACATGCACGTCATCGCCGAGGGCGTCGAGACACGCGAGCAGTTGGGACGCCTGCGCGAACTCGGCTGCGACTTCGGGCAGGGCTATCTCTTCTCGAAGGCGGTCGCGGCGGGTCAGGCGCTTGAGCTGATGCTGAAGGACGAGTTCTCGAACCTTCTTTCGGAAGAGGAGACGATTGCCGGAATCCTCGCCGCGTGAATGGAACAACGATGGCGACCGCACTTCAAGATAAAGTGTTCGAGCAGCCGGCGCAGTTCGTCGCCGACGAGGTGGAGACCGCGCGCCTGCGGCTGAGGATGTTTACGCCCGAAGATTTAGACGCTCTGGCGGCAATCGCCGCCGACCCGGAGGTCATGCGCTACATCGGGGCGGGCAAGCCGCTCGTGCGCGAAGAGGTCAAATATAATCTGGCGACCATCATCAACGGATTCAGGCGGCGCGGCTTCGGAAGGTGGGCGGTCGTGAGGAAAGATTCGGGCGCGTTCGTCGGATACTGCGGCCTCACGCGCGGGCAAGAGGAGGTCGGCGTTGAGATCGCCTACATGCTCGCGAGAGACGAGTGGGGCAAGGGGCTTGCGACCGAGGCCGCGCGCGCCTGCCTGCGCTACGGCTTTGAGAAGTTGGGCTGCGACTCGATTGCGGCACTCACGCGCCACGAGAACATGAGGTCGCGCCGCGTCATGGAGCGGATAGGCATGAGATACGTCCGCGACGGCCACTACTACGGCTTCGACTGCGTCTGCTACGCGATCTCGCGCGAGGAATGGAGTCTCGACGGCTCGATCTACCGCGTCACGAGATAACTCTCGCCCGGTATTTACCCCGACAATCCTTCAAACATTCTTAACGGCGTCCTCCCTCGTCGTTCCGCCCGCGGCTGCCCGTCTTGTGTACGATTCGTGACAGAAAATTGTTAGCACGGGCGCGTGTTTGTGCTACCTAATTCCGAAAACTATAACTTCGGAGGGTGAAAGCATTGAGGGCGACTTCGGGGGGCGGGGAGAGAGGCTACAGACCAATACGCGATTACGCGTTGATCGGCGACGCGCACGTGGCCGCGCTCGTCTCGAAGGACGGCTCGATTGACTGGTGCTGCTGGCCGCGCTTCGACAGCCCCGCCGTCTTCTGCCGCCTGCTCGACGCGCGCAAAGGCGGCTTCTTTCAAATCCGCCCCGCCGCGGATTTCGATGTCGGGCGAACTTACGCCGACGTGACCAACGTTCTCCGCACCGAGTTCAAAACTTCCGCGGGTCGCGCCTGCCTGACGGACTTCATGCCGGTCGAGCGCCTGACGGAGAGCCACCGCGGCGAGGACATCGCGCCGAGTTACAGGGTGCTGCGCCTTGTCGAAGGACTTGCGGGCGAGGTCGAGATGCGCGTCGCGTTCCGCCCGACGTTCGACTTCGCGCGGGCCGCGACGAGCGTGGAAATCTCCGCGGGCGGCGCGGTCGCGAAGGGCGCGGGCGAGGCTCTGACGCTCTCGTGCGGGTGCGAGTTGAAGATTGACGAGTCGGGCGCGGTCGTCGGCGCGTTTACGGTCAAAGAGGGCGAGCGTTTCTGGTTCGCCATAAACTATTTCGCCGAGGCCGAGGGGAAAGACTTGAGTCCGACGGGGGCGGAGTCGGACGAAGATTTGGAAAAGACGCTCGGCTACTGGCGCGAGTGGTGGCACGCGTGCCGTTACGAGGGCAGTTACAGCGATCAGGTGCGCCGGAGCGCGCTCGTCCTCAAGCTTCTGACCTACGAGCCGACGGGCGCGCTCGTGGCCGCGCCGACGACCTCGCTTCCCGAAGAGATCGGCGGCGTTCGCAACTGGGATTATCGCTACACGTGGATGCGCGACTCGACCCTCATCCTCTACGCGCTGATTCTGCTCGGCTACGACGAGGAGGCGGCGGACTTTTTCGGCTGGCTCGACGCGCTCGGCATCCCTCGCGCACGCCACCTACAGATTATGTACACGCTCGACGGCAAGACCTTCATGCCGGAGCGCACACTCGAACACCTCGAAGGCTACCGCGGCTCGCGCCCTGTGCGGACGGGCAACGCCGCGCACGAGCAGACGCAACTGGACGTTTACGGCGAGGTGCTGGACGCCGTCTATCTCTACCACCGCCGGAGTCGGAGGGAGATACCGGACTCCTGGTGGGACGACATCAAATTCATCGCCGAGCAGACGGTCAAAGGCTGGCGCGAGCCGGACAGCGGAATCTGGGAGGTGCGGGGCGGGCCGCGCCAGTACCTCTACTCGAAGCTGATGTGCTGGGTCGCGCTCGACCGCGCCGTGCGGCTCGCCGACGGCGCGCGGGATTCCGAGCGCGTGTCGGTGTGGAAGAAGGAGCGCGACGCGATACGCGAGATGATTCTCACCGACGGCTACAACAAAGAGGTGGGCGCGTTCACGCAGACCATCGGCGGCAAGGCGCTCGACGCGAGCGCGCTGATTATTCCGCAGACGGGCTTCCTGCCGCCGAAGGACGCGCGCGTCCGCTCGACCGTCGAGCAGGTCAGGAAGCATCTGACCTCGCACGGCCTCGTCTATCGCTACCTGAACGAGGACGGTCTGCCCGGAGGCGAGGGAACTTTCGCGCTGTGCAGCTTCTGGCTCGTTGACAACCTCGCCTTGCAGGGCCGCGTTGACGAGGCGAAGGAGTTGTTTGAAAAGGTCACTGCCTACGCGAGCGACCTCGGCCTGATGTCGGAAGAGATCGACCCGGTGAACAACGAGCTTCTGGGAAACTACCCGCAGGGCTTCTCGCATCTGGCGCTCATCCGCTCGGCAATGAACATCTCGCGCGCCGAAAAGACGGGCGCGAAGGAGGACGCCGAGACTTCCGCCGAGCACGCCGAAGACGTGGAGCGGACGGGGCAGTTTAAGAAGGTGAAAGAGAAGTAGGGGCGCGACGCGGCTGGAAGGAGTTTACGCCCGGCGTGTTTCGATTGGCTTGTGAAGTGATGCGGCTTCGCGCTCGGCTTCGCACGCGAGCCAGCGCTCGATTGCTTTGAGGACGTGGCTTTTCTCTTCGGCGTCGAGTTCGCGTCCCTTCGGGATGCCGTGCCATTTCTGAAGACAGCCGCGGCAGCACGTCGCCGTCGCGTGCTGCGCGACGAACGCGGGATGACCGCGCCAAGGCGTCTGCTTCCCGTCGTTCTTCGGCTCGGCGGGCGCGAGCCGCTTCTCGATAAAGTCCGCCGCGTGCTGCATGACGACCGGCAGACCCTTTCCCCGCAGGTACTCCGCATCCTTCCCGCCGAGATGAATCCTGCGGCGGAAATCCGACTTTCTCAATTCCGCGAAAACTTCGTCAACGTCACGCACGTCAACCCATCTTAATCCTGACCCTGGCAATCTGCGAAAGCGTGAAGCCGGGAGCGCGGGCATCTCGTCATGACCGCTAAGGCGCGAAAGAGATTTTGCGCTGAAGTTCAAGCCAAACGAGTGAGAACCTTTTATTCGCGCCTCTCGGCGCTCAAGGCGGGCAAGATGCCCGCGCTCCCGGCGCGAAGGTTTTGGCTTGCAACCGGACGTGTAAGTAGGGCATCATATTGGCGTTACTCCTTCTCTCGCGCATCAACGGTGATGCGCCCCGCGCCTCGATTGGCGGCGGCGTCTTGGATGGTTCGAGAGTGGGCCGACCTTTAAACGATTAGAAGCCGCTCGAACTTTACGAGCACCCGGACGCTTAAGCCCTCGCCGTGACCGTTACGACGAACCACACTTTGAGCTGCCGGAAGCTTCTCCAGCCAGACTCTTTTCAGGGTCAGAGGAACACAAATGTCCATGAAACTTTACGTCGGGAATCTCTCGTTCCAGACTTCGAGCGAAGAACTGCGCGAGCTTTTCGCGCAGGCGGGCACGGTCGAGACGGCCAACGTCGTCGAAGACCGCGACACGGGCCGCTCGCGCGGCTTCGGCTTCGTCGAGATGTCTTCGCGCGAGGAAGGCGAGGCCGCCATCCAGCAGTTCAACGGCAAGGAGCTTAACGGTCGCACGCTGACCGTCAACGAAGCCCGCCCGCGCGAAGACCGCGGCGGTAATCGCGGCGGCGGCGGCGGCGGTCGCGGCGGCTACGGCGGCGGCGGCGGTCGCGGCGGCGGCGGCGGTCGCGGCGGCTACGGCGGCGGCGGCGGCGGCGGCAACCGCGAGCCTCGCTGGTAGTCTTACGGCCAGACCGTCACGTGAATTAAAGAGTCCCGGCTGGAGACTTCTCAGCCGGGACTCTTTTTATGTGCTGTGCTAACCTTGCGGCTTTCCCACCGGAGAAAAGTCTTGGGCTACGAGAACGCGTTTCCAATCAGGCTGGGCAAGAGCGGGATCGAAGGGCGCGGCGTCTTCGCCGGCTCCGCCATCCCCGCGCGCAGGAAGATCGGCGAGTTTACCGGCGAGCGAATCACACAGCGCGAGGCGCGCAGGCGCGCGCGGACGCTCAAGCACATCAAGATCGTCGAACTCGACGGCAGGACGGCCATTGACGG
Organism: Pyrinomonadaceae bacterium; assembly: GCA_035652995.1. Taxonomy (GTDB): domain Bacteria; phylum Acidobacteriota; class Blastocatellia; order Pyrinomonadales; family Pyrinomonadaceae; genus QHXN01. The sequence goes on along the minus strand of DASRCS010000201.1, from coordinate 19,935 downwards.
CACGCACGGCGGCAGCGAGTTCAGCTTCATCAACCACTCGTGTGCGCCCAACACCTTCATGAGAATCTGCCGCGGGCGCGTCGAGTTCTACAGCCTGCGCCCGATTGCCGAGGGCGAGGAGTTGACGTGCGATTACGTTGACTCGCACCACGAAGGCAAGCTCCCATGCAGGTGCGGGAGCAGCAAGTGCCGCGGATTTATTTAAAGTCAGGACACTTCGCCGGGAGCGCGGGCACACGGCCCGCATCGCCTGCTTCAGCAGGCACAGAGACTTTCTTTATCTCAAGCGGTTGAGCTTGAGCGAGTTTTTATTCGCGCTCTCGCGCTCAATGCGGGCCGTGTGCCCGCGCTCCCGGCAGCACGCGACTGCGTTTTGCAGTTATTGATGGAGGTGAGCAGATGATTCGAGTAGAGAATCTCGTCAAGCGCTTCGGCGAAGTCACCGCCGTTGACGACGTTTCGTTCGAGGTGCATCGCGGCGAGGTCTTCGCCTTCCTCGGCCCGAACGGCGCGGGGAAGACGACGACCGTCAAGATGCTGACGACGCTCCTGCGACCGACGAGCGGCAAGATAGAGTTCGACGGACTCGACCCGACGGTCAAGCGCGATGAGGTGCGCCGACGCTTCGGCGTCGTCTTCCAAGACCCAAGTCTCGACCAGGATTTGACGGCGTGGGAGAACATGGAAATCCACGGCGTCCTCTACGGCGTCCCGAAGCGCGAGCGGCGCGAGCGCGCCGAGACGCTCCTCAAACTCTTCGAGCTTTGGGAACGCCGCGACGCGCTCGTCAAAACTTTTTCGGGCGGGATGCGCCGCAGGCTTGAGATCGCGCGGGGCCTGCTGCACACGCCGAAGGTTCTCTTCCTCGACGAGCCGACGCTCGGCCTCGACCCGCAGAGCCGCAACCAGATGTGGACGCACGTCAAGAGCCTCAACGAGCAGGATCAGGTCACGGTCTTTCTCACCACTCACTACATGGACGAGGCCGACCGCGTCGCCGACCGCATCGCGGTGATTGACCACGGTCGCATCGTCGCCGTGGGTTCTTCGCAGGAGTTGAAGGAGAGGACTAACACCGACTCGCTCGAAGGCGCATTTCTGGCGCTCACGGGCACGACGATTCGCGACGAGACCGCGAGCGCCGCCGACACCATGCGGCAGGTCGCGCGCATGTGGAGGCGTTGACAGGATGAGGGTCATCTACATTCTCTGGCTGCGCGAGGTGAAGAAGTATCTGCGCTCGAAGACGCAGGTCGTCGCGTCTCTCGGCTCGCCGATCATGTACCTCGGCGTCCTCGGCTTCGGACTCGGCCCGGTCTTTCAGCGCGCGGGCGAGGGGAGTTACTTACAGTTCATGGCTCCGGGCGTGATCGGGATGACGGTGCTGTTCACCTCGATGTTTTCCGGCATCGCGCTCCTGTGGGATCGGCAGTTCGGTTTTCTGAAGGAGACTCTGGTCGCGCCCGTGCCGCGCTTCTGGATTATGACGGGCCGGACGCTCGGCGGCGCGACCGTGGCGATGATTCAGGGCCTTCTGATTTTCCTCATCAGCCTCCTCGCGGGCTTCCGCCCGACGAGCATTCAGACTCTGCCGGTCGCTCTCTTCGTCATCGCGATGGTCGCCGTCGTGTTCGCAGCGTTCGGCACAATCATCGGTTCGAGCCTGAAGGACATGCAGGGCTTTCAGCTCGTGATGAACTTTCTCGTGATGCCGATCTTCTTCCTTTCGGGCGCGCTCTACCCGCTCACGAATCTGCCGAAGGTGCTCGCCGTGTTAACTCGCCTTGACCCGCTCACCTACGGCGTTGACGGCGTGCGCGCGGCGCTCATCGGCGTGACGCAATTCGGCATCACGCTCGACGTTGCGGCGCTCGCGGGCGTGGCGGCGGTGCTTTTGGCGGCGGGCGCGTGGCGCTTCTCGAAGATTGAGATTTAGAGGGTAAAGATATGCCAGGCCCAACCTACAGGGCCGCGCGTCAGGTCGCGGAAAGGGTGCAGGAGCGCTTCGCCGAGCGCAAGGCCACGCACGGCGGCAAGTGGCGCGAGGGCGCGACGCAGCCGGACACCAAGACTATCGAGAAGATCATCGACGTGGCGTTCTGGGCGAGCCTCCGGCGCGAGGAAGCCTACTCGCCGAAAATCTCGCTCGCGTATCTCTCGCCCGAACAGGCCGGTCAGCCGCTCATGTTCGAGCGGTCGCTGCCTCTGACGGCGACCGCACTCGCGCGCCTCGCGCCCGCGGTCGAGCGCCCTGGAATTCACCTCGGCGTCTGGCACCACGAAGAACAACTGAGAGTCTGGGGCACGACGCGCACCATCCCGCGCCGCTGCTTCGTCCTCGAAGTCATCGAGCCGGGGCTTCTCGTGGTCAAGTACCGGCGGGGCCGCGACGCGAGCAAGTTCGTCAACGTCGTGGTGCTGAAGGGCGACGAGGTCAAAGAGGTTGACGAGCAGGGAACGAGCCTTCCCGACTGCCCCGAACTTCTGACGGCGCTGCTCGGCTTCGGCTCGCCCGCGACGAGCGACGAGGCGGTGAACGTGCTCGTCCAACTCGCCGTCTCGATGCGCGCGCACGGGCGCGGCGGGAGCCTCCTCGTCGTGCCGCAAGGCTCGGACGCGTGGCGCTCGTCAATCGTGCGACCCGTCTCCTACTCCGTCGCGCCGCAGTTCACGGAACTCGCAGACCTCATGAGCCAGAGCGAGGAGAAGAAGGCCGAGCAGCTCTGGCAGGAGTCGTTCATTGACGCGGTCGAGGCCGTCGCGGGGCTGACCGCCGTGGACGGCGCGACGGTCATCACGAACCGTTACGAACTGCTCGCCTTCGGCGCGAAGATCGTCATGCGCGAAGGCGGCGAGCGCGCCGACCGTGTCGTCGTGACGGAGCCGGTCGTCGGCAACGTCGCGTCGGTCGTCCACCCCGTGCAGCTCGGCGGCACGCGCCACCTCTCCGCCGCACAGTTCGTCAACGACCAGCGCGACGCCATCGCGCTCGTCGCCTCGCAGGACGGACGCTTCACGGTCTTCGCCTGGTCGCCCTGCGAAGAGACGGTTCACGCCCACCGAGTCGAGACGCTGCTGCTGTAGATTGCAGTCCCGCGCGCTTCCTTCTTCGGTTATAATCCGGCGTTCGCCTTTCACTCGCCACCGAAGGAGCCACCCATGTTCAGAAAACTCTTGCACGCTCTCAGGGCGACGCTCGCACTCGCCTTTGCGTTGTTGTTTCCGGCTGCGACGCCCGCGCAGCAGGCGACCGACGCGACGACGCGCGACGACGCGAATTACACGGCGAAGATCAAAGAGTACACGACCGAGAAATATTTTCTGACCGAACTCGTTGACCACCTGCCCGCTTCGAGCGGCGTGCCTTCGCCCGACAAGGTTCTCGGCTACGTCATCGGCGCGCCGAACCACCTGACCTACTCGAAGGACATCTACCGCTACTTCCACGAGCTTGAGAAGGCCAGCCCGCGCGTGCGCCTCTTCACCGCGCCCGAAAAATCCGAAGAGGGGCGCGAGCAGATGCTCGTCGCCGTCAGCGACGAGGCGAACCTGCAAAGGCTCGACCGCTACAAGGAGATCACCGCCCGCCTCGCCGACCCGCGCAAGACTTCCGACGCCGAGGCCGCGCAGCTAATCTCCGAGGGCAAGGCGATGTACTGGCTCTCCGGCTCGATCCACTCGCCGGAGACTGGAAGCCCGGAGATGCTGATGGAACTCGCCTACCGGCTCGCCGTTGACGAGTCGCCGATGATGCAGGAGATTCGGCGGAACACGATAGTTCTCATCACGCCCGTCCTGGAAGTTGACGGGCACGACATGATGGTTGACGTTTACAACTACCACCGCGCGAACCTCGGCAAGAACTCGCCGAACCTCCTCTATTGGGGCAAGTACGTCGCGCACGACAACAACCGCGACGGTCTGGGGATGGCGCTCGCGCTCTCGCGCAACCAGATGAAGACGTTTCTCGAATACCACCCGCAGGTCTTGCACGACCTGCACGAGTCCGTGCCGTTCCTCTACATCTCGACGGGCACGGGGCCTTACAACGCTTGGCTCGACCCGCTCGTCATTGACGAGTGGCAGGACATGGCCTACCACGAGATCGAGGAGATGACCCGCCGAGGCGTGCCCGGCGTCTGGACGCACGGCTTCTACGACGGCTGGGCGGCGAACTACATGTTCTACGTCGCCAACGGCCACAACGCCATCGGTCGCTTCTACGAGACGTTCGGCAACGGCGGCGCGGACACGTTGGACAGAACCGTGGGCGCGGAGTCGCAGCGCGACTGGTTCCGCCCGAACCCGCCTCTGCCGAGAGTGAAGTGGTCAATGCGAAACAACCTCAACATGCAGGAGTCGGGCGTCCTGCTCGGACTCGACTACTTCTCGCGCAACCGCGAAAGGTTCCTCCAGAACTTCTACGTCAAGAGCAAGCGCGCCGTCGCCAAGGCGACGAACGAAGGCCCCGCGGCCTACGTCATCCCCGGCGACACGCCCCGCCCCGTCGAGGCCGCCGACATGGTCAACCTGCTTCGCCTGATGGGCGTCGAGGTGCGACGCGCGACCCGCGAGTTCACCGCCAGGAATCAGCGCACGACGGAACGCCGCGGGCCGGAGGGACAAGCGGGGCAGGGAGTACAACAGGAGCAACGCGGGCAGTCGCCGCAACGCGGACAAGGCTCGCAGCCGAACGCGGCGGCGGTCGAGCAGAAGTTCCCGGCAGGCTCGTACATCATCCGCATGGATCAGCCCTACTCGCGCATGGCCGACATGATTCTCGACACGCAGTTCTACAACGTGAACGACCCGCGGCCATACGACGACACCGGCTGGACGCTCGGCGCGATGCGGAACGTCAAGACCGTGCGCGTCACGGACAAGTCAATCCTCGACGCGCCGTCGGAGTTGCTGACGGAAGACGCGCGCGTGAAGGGACAGTTGAAAGGCTACGCGGGGCAGGAGGCGGTTTACGTCGTCAACAACAACACCGACAACACGCTGATGACGCTCCGCTACCGTTTGAATGACGTGAAGATGAGCGTCGCCGAAGCGCCGTTCAAGGTCGGAGACCAGAGCTTCAACGCCGGCTCCTTCATCATCCGCAGCTACAACGGCGCGGGCCAGCCTCCCTCCTTGCGCGAGCGCCTGCGCGCGGCGGTCGAAGAGTTAGGGCTGACGGCGACGGGCTTCGACAAGGTGAACGTCGTGGAGTCGAACGGCACGCTCAGCTTCAGGATGACGGCGACGGACAAAGGCACGGACGTGAAGACGCACGACGTGGGCGCGCCGCGCGTCGCCATCCTGCACACGTGGCAGAACACGCAGAACGAGGGTTGGTTCCGAATCGAGTTCGACCGGCTGAAGATTCCTTACAGCTACATCTCCGACCACACCGTTCGCGACACGCCGAACTTGCGTGACAAGTACGACGTGATCATCTTCCCGCCCGTCGGAGGCACGGCGCAGTCAATCGTCGCCGGCATCCCGATGCGCGGCGACCCGATCCCGTGGAAGGCTTCCGCCGTCACCCCGAACATGGGCGACGCGCCCGACACGACCGACGACATGCGCGGCGGCATGGGACTCGCCGGAGTCGCGAACTTGCAGCGCTTCATCCAGCAGGGCGGACTCTTCGTCTGTGTGCAGAACACGACGAGCGTGCCCGTCGAGTTCGGGCTGACGAACGGCGTCGCGGTTGACGACGCGCGGCAGTTGCAGGCGCGCGGCTCGATCTACAACGCGACCTTCACTGACCGTCGCAGCCCGATTGCCTACGGCTACGACGAACAACTCGCGGTCTATTTCAACCAGGCCCCGCTCCTGCGCGTGCAGACCGGAACGCCGGCCTTCGGCGGAGGCGAAGGGCAGGGAGGCGCAGGTCAGCGGCCTTCGGGTCGCGGCACGCTCGAAGACCCGGACATCGTGCAGGCGATGCCGCAGGCCGGGCCGCCTCCGCAGCGCCCGCCCGCGCGCCCCGGCGAGGAGCAGTTGACGGACGAGCAGCGCCTGCAACTCGGCCCGTACTACGTGCCCTTGCAGGAGCGACCGCGCGTCGTCATGCGTTTCGCGCGCGACGAGAGAAGTCTGCTGGTGAGCGGGATGCTCGCGGGGGCCTCGGAGCTTGCGAATCGCCCAGTGGTCGTTGACGTGCCTGCGGGGCGCGGCCACGTCGTCCTGTTCGCGACCGACCCGATGTGGCGGCACCAGACGCAGGGCGAGTTCTTCATGCTCTTCAACGCCGTGCTCAACTTCGACAACCTCGGCGTCGGGCGCGAGCCTGAGCCGCAGGCGCGCCCGCGGGCGGGTGAGGATGAGGAAGACCAGTAAGCAGAGCTGCGAAGAAACTAAAGATGGAAGTATTACGTGAGTTAAATCAGTAGGGGCAGGGACAAGTCCTGCCCCTACTGACACCATGTCGTTGAGAGTTGGCCTGAAAGGATGCGGGATTCAGATGGTTACTGAGTCACGACCGTCCCCATCTGCACGACCTCGAAGTCCGAGCCTTTGAGAACTTTCAAAGTGCTCAGCTCGTCGTCGCTCCAGCGCGGGTCGGGTGCGCCGCTCACATACCAACTGCTGCCGTTGTCGGCGAGTATCATCCCGTACTTTTTGAGCGCGCGCAGAATCACCTGCATCGCGGGCGAAAACCTTGAGATGTCGAACGATGCTTTGAGGCGGACGCGCATCCCCATCGGCGGGAGGTTCGGGTTTGTGTCGCTGCTCGCGAAGTGGCGCGCAGGGAAAACGTATGCGCGGCGCGTATGTTGCGCGGTGAAGCGGAGCGCGTGCGCGATCTCTCCCTGACCAAACACCTCGTCGTAGCGGACGAGTCCGGGGAAGATCGGGAGTCCCGCGGCGTCGGCGGAAGTCCAGCCGGCGGGCCGGAGCGCGTCGGAGTTGAGGTTGAAGACCGCGCCGCTCGAAGCGTTCCATCCCGCGCCTGCGGGGAAGGCGTTGTAGAGTTCGTAGAGAATCCAGTTGTCGCGGTCAATGACGATGACGTGGCGGTCGCCCGTGCCCGCGCTGCCGCCCTCGACGGGCGCGTCCGACGGGACGGGATACGGGCCGGGGTCGCTCTCGTCGCCGTAGTCTGTGAAGGTGACGGGGACTTTCGCTTGCGAGCCGGAGACGACGACGTAAGGGATGCCGTTGGGCGCTCCCGCCCAGACCGTGCCGAAGTCGGGGTGGAAGGCCGTGCTCGCGCCGATGCTCGCGATGAGGTTCGCGGAGTTCGGGTCAACGGGCGCGGCGGAGATGTCCTGGTTCCAGGCGTTGTCGGCTGGGAAGACGCGCTTGCCGTTGAGGCTCGCGCCCGCGCCGAGGTCGGGCAGCGCCGACGAGCCGAGGCTCACGCGCGCGGCGTTGCTCGCGAGGCCGTGCAGCGTGATCGTGATGAGGATGTCGCCGGTCGAGTCGGTCAACTGGTCGTTGAGCCTGACGACGACGGAACTCATCCACGCGTAGCCGGGTATCGCGTCAACGTGCTCGACCGTGAGCGGGTAGTGGATGTTCGACGAATCCACGGCGTCCGCCGTCAACGCCGAAGCGTTCTCGCCGGGCAACAGGCCGACGTTCTGCGCGAAGAGCATCACGCGCGTGCGCGAGTCCGCGCCGAACGTCATCGGCTGCGTGACGGGGAACGGGTCGCGGACGTGGGTCACAGGCTCGACGGCGATTGCCCTGTCCGTGCCCACTTCCGTGATGAGCAGCGGCGCGGGCGTCGGCGTGGGCGAGGGAGTCGGAGTCGGCGTTGGAGTCGGTGTTGCTGACGGAGTGGGCGATGGTGTGGGTGTCGGTGTCGCCGTCGGTGTAGGCACTGGCGTTGGAGTCGGCGTTGGGGAAGGAGTGGGAGAAGGAGTAGGCGTCGGAGTGGGTGTCGGTGTTGGAGTCGGCGTCGCGGCGGCTTTCGGGATGACGAGCAGTGTGATGCTTTGTGGCGGGACGCTGAGTTGGAGACTGCTGCCGCTGAAGCTGATGTCGGCGAGGCGCGTGATCTGATTCGCCGAGGTCAACTGCCAGACCTGTGCGCTGCCGGACGGCGCGAAGTTCGAGAGGTTGACGGTCGCGGGCGTGTTGCCGGAAAGGCTCTTGCCGACGACCATGACGGTGAGTGCGCCGTCCGAGGTGCGAAGGGCGGCGAAGGCCGAGAGGTTGTCGGAATTGGGCACCGCAGCGGAGACGCTCGTGTCGCCGAACGTGGACTTGTTGCCGTCGTAGTTGCGATAAATCTTGATCGCCTTGTAGGTCGGCGTCGAGGCGTCGGGCGTCGTCCAGCGCGTGGCGATGTCGAGTCCTTCGCGACCGAAGATGCCGAGGATGTCGGCCTGCGCGGTCGCGCCGTTGATGTGGCCTTCAGCGCCCCAGTTGTACTCGGTGACGGCGGTCTTCGTTCCGGGGTAGTAGGTGCTGACCCAGTTGCGGAGGCGCGGGACGAGTTGAACCTTGTCGTTGATCCAGCTCTCGTCCGTGTAGTTCGCGTCCCAGAGCGAACGGGTCGAGCGGTTGCGGCGCAGTTGCATCGCCTGCGAAGTGTCGTCGGAAAATTCGCCGCCCTGCGGGTAGTAGTGGACGCTGAACACGTCGAGCAGACGCTTGCCCGTCGCGATGTCGTTCCGGTGAAGCTGGTCGAGAAGCCACGGCAGATAGTCCTGATTGCCGTGCGCCGCGCGGTCTGGAAAGTTGCTCCAGTTGTGGAGGCTCCCGTACTGCTGATCGAAGCCGCTGTAAATGTATCCGCTCCAGCCCCACTCTTCGGGGCCGACGACCGTCGCCGTCGGGTCAACCGCTTTGACCTTCGCGGCGTAGTCTAAAACGCGGTCGCGAATCTCCTCCATCGTCGCGCCGGTGGGGTGAACGTCGCGGTGCGTCGCGTGCCAGATGCTCGGCTCGTTGTCGAGGAGGTAGTAGCGAAGCCCGCCGGATGATGCCGCGCCCCACTTGCCGACAAGGTGTTGAACCCAGCCCTGCTGAAATGTGGAATCAACCGCGACGTTCGCGTCCGTCGGGTCGTTGCCGCTGACGAACTGGCCGTCGCTCTGCCTGACGCCGTTGCCCGCGTCGGCGAACCACTGCCAGTCGTTGTCGGTCTGCGCGCCGTACTTGGCGATTGAGAAGCTCGCGAGCTTGCCGCGGTTCGGGCCGAGCTTCGCGGCCCATCCAATCGTCGGGATCGTGAGCATGGCCTGCGCGCCCGCCGCCTTCGAGTCGGAGACGAACGTGTCGCCAAGCTCGCCCGCCACGGCGCTCGACTCGGCGATGCTCTCGAAGTACCAGTCGGCGGCGCGGTTGCTCGCGTTGAGTTGCCAGTTGTAGCGCGTCGCGGCGTTGCCGCCGCTGCGGTTGAGCGGGCAGTTGAGGTCGGAGAGTTGGGCGGTGCTCGCGAAGGCCACGCCGTAGATGAGCGGGCTTATCGCGCGGCGGTTCAGGTTGGCGTCAATCGTGATCGTGACCGCCGCGTTCTGCGCGCGCGCGGACGGCAGGCGAAATCCGAAGACACACAGCGCAACGCAGAGCAACACGGCCACACTTCGACGCGACATCACTGTCTCCTCTTTCCGGTTCGAGTGCGGGGCGTTGTGAAGAGACGGCGCTCGCGTGAGGTCTTGGGGGCGTTCGCCGGTCTATTGACATTCTAACTGAGCGCGGGCCGGGCCAACAAGCATTATTCATTCGGCCATAAAATGAGGGCTGCCGTCGCGGCCCGCCCCGCGTTTTTCCTGAGATTTTGCCGCGTGTTTCGCCTTGTGAGTTGCCGGGCGGCTTCACGCGGTCGTGCTTTTTTTCATGACCGAGCCGGAGCGATTCTGCGAGGTGGAGTGAACGGTCAGGCGCGTACGCATTCGCTGCTGCCAGAGGCTGCGCGTGTCTTCGGGCAGCTCGAACTGCGCGAGCGTCTCGCCCAGAGACTCGCCGCCCATCTGCCGCAGCTTCAGGTAGAGCAGCGCCATCATGATTGACGTGAGCGGCGTGATGACGATGTTCGCGAGCGGCGCGAGGAGCGCGGGCAGTTGGTGGAAGGTGAAGACGACCCCGCCGTGCGTGTTCTTCGGCCCGCCGCTGAGGAGCGCGCCGAGGAGCGCGCCGACGACCATCGGGATGCAGAATTGCAGCGCGGCGACGCCGATGACCGTGCGCCACGAGCGGCTCGCCAGTTCGCGCGCGCGCCGGAGCGCGGCCTTCTTCGCAAGCCCTTCCAAAAGAACGACGGGCGCATAGACCGAGTAGCGGATCGTCATCACGAATCCGGGAATGATGAACAGGACGTAGCCGATGAGGATGCGTACCAGCACGCCGAGTCCCGTCCGCAGGTAGGGACGCCAGCGCCGCCGCAGGATGACCGAGGCGGTTCGCAGTTGCAACGGCCTGAGCGGCGCGAGTTGCAGTTGCGTGACCATCAGCGCCGTCATGCCGACGATGACCGAGGCCGCGATGAAGTTGGAGGCGAACTGCAAAAGGCCGAGCAGAAGGCCGAACGTTATCTGCGCGCCCTGCGACATCGACTTGCCGTAAAGCGCGTAGAAGATCGCCGCGGGAACCACGATCAAGACGGGGATGTGCGCGACGAGCGACAGGCGCAGGAACTTCGGGAAGTATTCGCTGTAAAGCGAGAAGGCGCGGCGCACGAGCGCGCTCACGCCGCCCGCGTATGCGCCGAGCGAGTTCGAGAAGGCCGCCGCCGTCTGCGGGCGCGACGCGGGGTCTTTCGAGAGCGCGCCCATCACGACGCGGGCGACGCGCTGCGGGACTTTCCGGTTCTTCTCGCGAAGAGGCGGCGGCGGCGTCTTGATGTGTTGGCGCATGACCGCGAGCATGTCGCCCTCGAAAGGTGTCTCGCCCGCGAGCATCTGGTAGGCGATGACGCCGAGCGAGTAGATGTCGGAGCGCGCGTCCAGGCGCTCGCCGCGGCACTGCTCCGGCGACATGTATTGCGGCGTGCCCATGATCGAGCCGACGCGTGTCAGTCCGCCGACGGCTGCGGTCGGAGCCGCGCGCTCGACCTCTTCGCCCGTCGTGCGGTCGTCGAGCATGAGCGTGCGTTCTTCTTCGCCCGACGCGCCGACGACCGGCGACGCCTGCGCGTCCGGCTGCGTCGCGAACAGAAGAGTCTCCGCCGCTTCGACCGGAGCGCGCCCGACGCCCGACTCGTCGTCGGCAGCCGCGGCTTGAGTTTCGACGACCGCGCCGTTGCCGTCGGCGCGCGTGGCTCGGTTCGGGGGCAGAAAGAGCGTGCCGCCCTCCGAGTCGGAGGCCGCGCCGCGCGAGGTCTGGCCCGGCTCGATGATCGTGTCGGCTTCGGGAGAGTTCGGCGTTCGCGAGTCCGCGGGCCGGGCGGGCGCGGCCACGCTCGCGTCGCGCCCGTCCGCCTCGGCGAGCTTGGCGATGCCGAAGTCGAGAACCTTGACGCGGTAGCCGCCGAGGTGGTTCGGCTCAAGCCAGATGTTGTCGGGCTTGAGGTCGCGGTGGACGACGCCCTGCTGGTGTGCCTCGGAGACGGCGGACGAGACCTGTTCGAGTATGTCAACGACCCATTCGAGCGGGAGCCTTCGCTCCTCGGCCAGCACGTCGCCGAGCGTGCAGCCGTCGAGGTACTCCATGACGAGGTAGGCGACGCGCTCCGCGCCCGCGCGCGCAAACCCGAAGTCCGTCACGTCAACGACGTTCGGGTGGCGGAGCCGTCCGGCGGCGCGCGCCTCGCGCCGGAAGCGCTCGACGAACTCCTCGTCGCGCATGAACTGCGGCGTGATCAGCTTCAGCGCGACGAAGCGCTCCGTGCCGAGGTGCGTCGCGAGATAGACCGCGCCCATGCCGCCCTGTCCGAGCAGACTTTCGAGCCTGTATTTGTCGTCGAGAACCTGCCCGACGTAGTTCTCAAGTTCCGCCATGCGCGGGCCATCCTACAACAAAATCACGCGCGAATGCCTCATCGAGAACGCCCGCCGGCGGAGGGCGAAAGGCTTTCGCGCCCGCGAGTCTTGTCGGCGCAAAAGCTTTCGTCTTCACTAACGCGCCGCCGCCGAGTTCGTCGCCGCGGGCGTCGCGCCCTTCTTCAGATACTTGTCGTACCAGGCGACGTAGCGTTCGTAGCGGTCGCGGATGTAGCTCGGACGCTGGATGCCGTGGAACTCGTTGGGGTAGATGACGAGCTGCGTGTCTATGCCGAGGCTGCGGAGCGCCTGATACATCTGCTGGCTGCCCTGCACGGGCACGTTGAAGTCGCGCTCGCCGCCGAGGAACAGGGTCGGCGTCTTGATGCGGTCGGCGTGCAGGAACGGGTACGAGATTTTCACGTAGGTCTCCCATGCCTTCGGGTTCCAGGGCGGGCCGATCTCGTAGTCGTACTGCGTAATGTACTGGTCGGTTCCGTAGAACGAGACGGTGAACGCCGTGCCCGCGCCGCTCGTCGCGGCCTTGAAGCGCGGGTCGCTCGCGATGACGTAGTCGGTCAGAATCCCGCCGTAGCTCCAACCGCCGACTCCGAGGCGCTCCGGGTCTGCGACGCCCATCTCGATTGCGTGATCCACGCCCGCCAGAAGGTCTTCGACCTCGAAGTGCCCCCAGTCGGCGAAGATGGCGCGCGAGAATTTTTGTCCGCGACCCGAACTGCCGCGGTAGTTCACGGCGAGCACCGCGTAGCCGTTCGCCGCGAACCACTGGCGCTCGACGCTGAACGCGTGTTGCTCCTGAGAGTTCGGGCCGCCGTGAATCCGTAGAAGCAGAGGCACGCGCGTGCCCGCGACGTAGCCGACGGGTTTGGTGAGCAGGCCGTGAATCTCCGTGCCGTCCTTGCTCTTGAAACTGACCTCTTCCGTCTGCGCGACATCGAGCGTGGAGACGAGGGCGTCGTTCTGGTGCGTGAGCCGTCGCGTCGTGCCGCCGTCAATCGCATAAACTTCCGTCGGCTGCGTGTCGTTTCCCGAAAGCGCGGCGAAGTGTCCCGCCGCGTTCGTCCAACTCGAAACGACGACGGGCGGCGAGAGAAGTTTCTCGACCGCGCCGCCGGAGAGGTTGACGCGCGCCGGATAGACCGAGCGGTCGTCGGCGACGAGGAAGCTGATCCACTTGCCGTCGGCGCTGAAGACGGGCGAAGAGACGCCGCGGTCAAGCGCCTCGACGGCCTTGATGCGCGCGGGCGCGCCGCTTCCGTCCGACGGCGCGAGCGCGAGGTGTTCCATGTTGTAAGCGCTGTATGCTCGCTCGTCTCCTTCGAGGAAGGCGATCCACTTTCCGTCGGGACTCCACTCGGGGCGCGAGCGACCGGCGCGGTCGGCGGCGGTCGTTGTCAGAAGTTTCTCGGTCGCGCCGGGCCGCGCGTCCGCGACGTAGAGTTGCGCGATGGGGTCGCGGTCGGGGTCGTCGGAGTGGTTGCTCATGAAGGCGATGCGCGCGCCGTCCGGCGACCACGAAGGCGAAGACTCGTCCCACTTGTTCTGTGTCGTCAGGCGTTCGAGCTTCTGCGTCGCGATGTCGTAGAGATAGACGTAAGAATGTCGGCCTGAGAGCAGGTACCCTTGCACGTCCTGCTTGTAGTGGTAGCGGTCAATCACAATCGGCTTCGGCGCGCGCGGCGTCGGCGTCGCGCCTGCGTTCGCGCCGCCGGCCTGCGGGGTCGGAGTCGGAGCCGCGCCCGATGTCGGGTCGTCGGGGTCGGGGTCGCCGACGACGAGCGCGAGGCGTCGAGAGTCGGGCGACCATTCGTAGCCCTGCAAGCGACCCTTCAACTCCGTGAGCTGCATCGCCTCGCCGCCGCCGCGGTCGAGCAACCAGACCTGATTGCCGCGCGCCTTGCCCGGTCGCGAAGAGGTGAAGGAAAGGTAATGGCCGTCTGGACTCCAACGCGGTGAAGACTCGCTGTCCTGGCTGAAGGTGATCTGCCGCTCGCCGCGCCCGTCGTAGCCGACCATCCAGATGTGCGAGTTGGTCTTGTCTTCTTTAGTGTCAACGGTCGCGACGACGAACGCGACCCACTGCCCGTCGGGCGAGACCTGCGGGTCGCGCACCTCGCGCAGCCGCGCGATGTCGTCGAGCGTGAGCCGGTGGCGCGGCGCGGTCTGCGAAAGGTTCGCCGTCGCGAGAACGAGGATCAGAAGCAGTACGCAGGACAGTCTTCTGGCGGGCATTCGTGTGGTTGACCTCCGAAATTATTTGAGTTTAACGACTCGACTGAGCGGGCCGACTTCGCGGCGACCGTCCCTAAATGGCGTTCGACGGACGACGACTTTTCTATCTCAAATCCGACGCCGAGTAAAGGCCGTGCGTCGCCCCGTCGATACTTAACCGCGCATTACCGACCATGCCTTAGCGCATCGCCGACCGCGCTTCAATAAACTCGTTGACATTAAAGTCGGATGGGTATATACACCGTGCTGCTCACGTGCTATCTGACGAAAGCCCTTGCCTTCGCCAAATCTCCATGTAAGCGAATGAGAGTCGCCCTCTCATCGTTCTTCAACGGCTCGTTGCAAAGAAACCCCGCGGCCTCCTTACATATGCGACACACATCCTGCCAATGACGGCGCCTGTGTTTCCTCGATGCCCAGTGTGTTAGCGCCGCAAGGTCTCTTTCATCGTCAAGAGTTCTTCTTCCGAGCAGGGCTTGCCCTTTCCTCTTAAGGCACGGAGTCCGCCGCGGCTCGCGGCGTCGGCTCCCTTGTCTGAGGAAAGGGGCGCGTGCCTTTTGAGGAGGAGCGACGAGATGAGCAACAGTCAACGCGACACCAGGACGACCGGCCTACGCCCGTCCTTCGCAGGGCGAGAGCCTCTCTAGTCTGCGCCGCCGCGAGACGCGCTGGCGCGAACGCCAGCGGACGTGCGCGGCGCTGCTCGGACTCGGCGGCCAGCGGCGACGGCGAGCGGGAGTCTGCCGGTGTCCTTCGGTGAGTTTCCTCAGGAACAAAGGAGGAAGTTATGAGTTCAAGAAGAAAAGACCGAGCCAGCGGCGGGAAGATCGGCAACGGCGAGCGAATGATGGACGAGACTGGCATCGCGTCCATGACGGGCGTGGCCGTCATGCCCGAAGCAGGAACGGAGGCCGGAGGCGGCGCGCCGTTCGGCGGGATGCTCCCGCAGGGCCTCAGCATTTCGCCCGGCGGGCCGGGCGTCGAAAGCGGCATGGGCGAGACGGCGCGCGCTCACGTCGAACTCGAAATGCCGCGCGGCGGGATGGACGCGACTTATCACGAGCCGAGCGCCGCCGCGAGCGCCGTCGCGGGCGCGGTGGCGACCGCGCATCACGTCTTCGTTTTGCCCGGCAAGGAAGTCTCAAGGGGCGAGGCGGAAGGACTCGCGGGCGCCGCGCCGGTCGGGTTCGATTACCCGACGGTTCTGCGCGGTAGCACGACCCACTTCCACGTCTATTATGACCCGGGCCTCGGCGCGGCTGGGCAGACGCTCGCCGACGGCGTTCTGGCCTCGTGCGAGTCGGAGTACAACACTCTGGTCGCGTACTTCGGCGTCACGCCGGCGAGCTTCAACGTCATCATCGCGGCGGGCATCGGCGGCGCGTACCATTACGGGTGCAGCGCGACCGATCTCTACTGCGACGCGTCGGGCACGAACGTGGATCACACGCGGATGCTGAACGTCGCCGAAGAGGTCGAGGTCTTCTCGGCGGTGCAGAACAAGGGTTGGAACTGCGGGGCGAGCAACGGCGAGGGCCTGTCGAGGGTGCTGGCGACGCTGCTCTACCCGGCGCAGCTCAACGGCTTCAACTCGGCGGCGACGTGGCTCGACACTCCGGGCCGACCCGACTTCGTCAACGTCAACGACCCGACCGACCGCAACTACGTCTCGACCGGGTGCTCCGTGCTGTTCCTGAACTGGCTGCGCTACCAGCTCGGCTACAGGTGGGAGACGATAGTTCAGGCGGGCGGCTCGACGCTCGCGCAGACTTACCAGAAGCTGACGGGGCAGGCCGACGGGCTGACGCCGTTCAAGGCTCTGCTTCAGGCGCACTTTCCCGCCGGCACGCCTTCGCACCTGACGAACGACAACCCGTTCCCGTTCGTCACGGCTGGCGTCTGGCACAACTGGGAGAACCTCGGCGGCGTTCTCACTTCGGGCATCGGCGCTTCCTCGTGGGGGCCGAACCGGATTGACTGCTTCGTGAAGGGAACGGACAACGCGATGTGGCACAAGTGGTGGGACGGCACAGCGTGGCGCGGCTGGGAAAGCCTCGGCGGCGTCATTGACGGGACGCCCGCCGCGGTCTCGTGGGGGCCGAATCGCATTGACTGCTTCGCGCGCGGCATGGACAACGCCATGTGGCATCGTTGGTGGGACGGCTCGGCGTGGCGGGGCTGGGAGAACCTGGGCGGCGTCATCACATCGGGGCCTGCCGCGGCCTCCTGGGGGCCGAACAGACTCGACTGCTTCGTCAAAGGGACAAACAACGCGATGTTCCACAAGTGGTGGAACGGGTCGTCGTGGAGCGGCTGGGAGAATTTGGGCGGCGTCATTGACGGCGCGCCCGCAGCCGTTTCGTGGGGGCCGAACCGCATTGATTGTTTCGCGCGGGGCATGGACAACGCGATGTATCACAAATGGTGGGACGGCTCGGCGTGGCACGGGTGGGAGAATCTCGGCGGGAACATAACCTCCGCGCCCGCAGTCGCCTCCTGGGCACCGAACCGTCTGGACTGCTTCGCCAAGGGCGACGACAACGCGCTCTGGCACAAGTGGTGGGACGGCTCTTCGTGGAGCGGCTGGGAGAGTCTGGGCGGCGTCATTGACGACGAACCCGGCGCGGTCTCGTGGGGGCCGAACCGCATTGACTGCTTCGCCCGCGGCATGAACAACGCCATGTGGCACAAGTGGTGGAGCTAATCTCGTCCGGCGCTCGTCGAAGGTCGGCGAGAGACTGACCGGCGAGATTGAACGGCGCGTCCGGCGCTGATTGAAACGGGCCGGGCTTGAGGAAGGCGGAAGCGTCCGACCTCAAGCCCGGCCCGCCTTTTGTTTTGCGGCGTCTGGCCGGAGCGTTTTCGTTGCAAAGGTGTCGGCGCTGTGCGAGATTATGGCGCGATGGGGCAGGAGTCTCACTGGCGTCTGTGGCTCGCGGTCTTAGTCGGGTGGATTCTGCTCGGCCTGACCTTCACGTTCAACTACTACCTCTTCTCCGACCATTACGTCGCCATCTTCCAGCGCGCGCCGACGCTTCAGCAGATGCTCGTGTGGGAGTTGCCTTACTGGCTTCTCTGGGCGCTGCTCACGCCCGCGGTCTTCCGGCTCACGCGCCGCTTTCCGCTCGAACGCGGAAGGCTTCTGCGAAATTCGCTCGTGCACACTAGCGCCTGCGTCGCACTCTCGCTCGCGCACAGGGCCGTCTATCTGCTCGCGGGTTGGCTCCTGCACGTCGCGGTCTATCGCGAACTCGGCTCGTTCTCGTCGGTCTTCAACTTCCTCTTCTTCTTCAACCTGCCGACCGGCTTCATGAGCTACGCGACCGTGCTGCTCGTCAGCTACCTCGTTGACTACTACCGCCGCCACCGCGAGGAAGAACTTAAAATCTCGCGCCTCGAAGCAGACCTCGCGCGCACGCAGCTCGAAGTCACGCAGGCGCAGTTGCAGGCTTTGAAGACGCAGCTCCAGCCGCACTTCCTCTTCAACACGCTCAACTCGATCTCGACGCTCCTCGACGAAGACGCGGAGGCCGCCGACGAGATGCTCGCCAGATTAGGTGACTTCCTCCGCCTCACGCTCGAAAACTCCGGCGCGCAGGAGGTGACGCTTCAGGAGGAGTTGGAGTTCCTGCGCTGCTACCTTGAGATCGAGCGCGTGCGCTTTCAAGACCGGCTCGCCGTGCGGATGGAGATCGAGCCGGAGACGCTCGAAGCGCGCGTGCCGAACCTCATCCTTCAACCCATCGTCGAGAACGCCATCCGCCACGGCATCGTCGCGCGCGCTGGCGCTGGCAGCATCGAGATTAGCTCCCGTCGCGACGACGGAAGATTGAAGCTGCGCGTGAAGGACGACGGGCCGGGACTGAAGCCGAACGCCGCGAAGGGCGGCGAGTCGCGGCACGGCCTCGGCTTCGCGCTCACGCGCGCGCGACTCGAACGCCTGTACGATGCGCGCCAGAACCTCTGCATCTCGGACGCGCCCGAAGGCGGGCTGCAAGTCGTCGTCGAGTTGCCGTTCAGCACGTTCGACACTCTCAGTTGCCACTAGCTTTATCTAGTGGCTCAAGGTTAACAAGAAGCCATCGGCTTTAGCCGAACAGCTTTGGGCTAAAGCCGATGTTCTTAAATTTGAACTCTTGTTCCACTAGCTTTAGCTAGTGGCAATTGAAGCCGGCGGCGACTCATCAGACGCCGACAGAACTCGGAAGTGACATGAACGAAGCACGGAAGATTCGCGCCATCGTCGTTGACGACGAACCGCTCGCGCGCCGCCGCATCTGCAAGATGCTCGCGCGCGACGGCGAGGTCGAGACGGTCGGCGAGTGCTCGGACGGCTACGAAGCCCTGGCCGCGGTCGAGGAGCATGTGCCCGACCTGATGTTCCTCGACGTGCAGATGCCCGAACTCGACGGCTTCGCCGTGCTCGAACGGCTCGGCGCGCGACCGCTCCCGCTCGTCATCTTCGTCACCGCCTACGACAGCTACGCGCTTCGGGCGTTCGAGGTCTCGGCGGTTGACTATCTTCTAAAACCATTCGACCGAAAGCGATTCGCCAAGGCGATGGAGCGTGCCAAGTCGCGGCTCGCGTCCGAGCGCGGCGGCGAACTGACCGCCCGCACGCTCGCGCTTCTGGAAGAACTCAGGGCGCAGACCAAACACCTCACGCGCCTGATGATCAAGTCGGGCGGACGCGCATTCTTCCTGAAGGTCGAAGAGATTGACTGGATCGAGGCGGAAGGGAAGTACGTGCGCCTGCACGTCGGGCGCGAATCGTATCTCGTCCGGGAAGCCATCGGCGGCCTCGAAGCGCAGCTCGACCCGAAAAAATTCCTGCGCGTCCACCGCTCGACAATCGTCAACGTTGACCGCGTCCGCGAGCTTCAGCCGTGGTTTCATCAGGACTACAAAATCATCCTCCACGACGGCACCGAACTGACGCTCAGCCGTAGCTGCCGCAAAAAACTCGCAGACCTTTTGTAGAGCGCGTTTCAAAAACTACGACGCCTCGTGATGACTGTAGGGGCAGGGCTTGTCCCTGCCCGCGGAGGTTCTTTCCACTCAAGGGTTGAGTTAACAGCGCGACGGGCTGGGACAAGCCCTGCCCCTACAAACCTGGAGGAGCGCCTTCTTAACCCCTCCGCATTAATCTCAGTCTGCCCTGCCCGGACTCCGGCTCGTTCCTCTCAAACGCCAATTCGCGCCGCCGACGCGCGCTTCGTGACAAACTCTTTGCCCGCCGCGCGCCTTCGCCTCTAAATTCCGCCGCAACGTCGCGCGAAAATTGCTCCCCCGCCGCGCGGCCCGAACGAAGACGAACGGAGGCGCAAAACGGAATGGCAGGACAACTGTTCTCGCGCAAGCCGCTCAAACTCCTGCTCGAAGAGGCCGCGGGCGAACACCGTCTGCGGCGCGTACTCGGCCCGCTGCAACTGACCAGCCTCGGCGTCGGCGCGATCATCGGCACCGGCATCTTCGTCCTGGCGGGCGTCGCCACGCACGAGCGTGCAGGCCCGGCGATGATCCTTTCGTTCGTCGTCACGGGCATCGCCTGCGCGCTCGCGGCGCTCTGCTACGCGGAGTTCGCCTCGATGGCTCCGGTCGCCGGCTCGGCCTACACCTACGCCTACGCCACCCTCGGCGAGCTGTTCGCGTGGATCATCGGCTGGGACTTGGTGCTCGAATACGGGGTGACGGCGGGCGGCGTCGCGCACGGCGCGTCCAGCTACTTTCAGGACTTGATCGGCATCTTCGGCCTGCGCCTGCCCGCCGCGCTGACCGACGCGCCGTTCGACTACGACCCGGCCATCGGCGCGTT
>DASRCS010000200.1:0-17358 GCA_035652995.1 Pyrinomonadaceae bacterium | reverse complement strand
CGCGTATGGCCTGCGACCGCCGCGCTCGTAGAGGTCGCTGCTCCCCGTCAAACGAAACGCGAGGTCGTCCAACTGCCCCGCGTCGCCGCGCCAGAAGCTTCGCACGTTGTCGCGATAGACGCCGTTCCACTCGGCCCACAGCACCGGAAAATTCCCGACCTGATAGCCGCCCTCGCCCAAGTCCCAAGGCTCGGCGATGAGCTTGACCTGCGACAGAACGGGGTCTTGATGAATGATGTCGAAGAACGAGCCGAGGCGGTCAACTTCGTGAAGCTCGCGCGCGAGGGCCGAGGCGAGGTCGAAGCGGAAGCCGTCAACGTGCATCTCCAGAACCCAGTAGCGCAAAGAGTCCATGATGAGTTGCAGCGTGCGCGGGTGAACCATGTTGAGAGTGTTGCCGCAGCCGGTGTAGTCCATGTAGTAGCGCGGCTGGTCGCGCACGAGGCGGTAGTACGCGGCGTTGTCAATGCCGCGGAAGGAGAGCGTCGGGCCGAGTTGATTGCCCTCGCCCGTGTGGTTGTAAACCACGTCGAGGATGACCTCGATGCCTTCGCGGTGCAGGGTCTTGACCATCGTCTTGAACTCGGAGACCTGCTGCCCCATCCTCCCCGAAGACGAGTAGCGAACGTCGGGCGCGAAGAAGCCGATTGAGTTGTAGCCCCAGTAGTTCGTCAGTCCGCGATCCTGTATGAACTTGTCGGAGACGAACTGGTGCACCGGCATCAACTCGACCGCCGAGACGCCGAGCGAGCGCAGATACTCGACCGCGGAAGGGTGCGCCAGCCCCGCGTAAGTCCCGCGCAACTCTTCGGGCACGTCGGGGTGAAGTTTCGTGAAGCCCTTGACGTGCAGCTCGTAAATCAAAGTCTTGTGCCAGGGCGTCCGCGGGCGCGCGTCGTCGCCCCAACTGAAGGCCGGGTCAACGACGACGCACTTCGGGACGAACGGCGCGCTGTCGCGCTCGTCGAACGAGAGGTCTCCGCGCTCGTCGCCGATGGTGTATCCGAACACGGAGTCGTCCCACTTGATGACGCTCTCGATGGCCTTCGCGTAAGGGTCAATGAGCAGCTTGTGAGGGTTGAAGCGGCAGCCGGCCTGCGGCTCGTACGGGCCGCCGACGCGGTAGCCGTAGAGTTGGCCGGGCCTCGCTTCGGGAAGGTAGGCGTGCCAAACCAAGTCCGTCCGCTCGACGAGCGGGATGCGTGTTGATTCGTGCTCCGAGTCGGGCGAATCGAACAGGCACAACTCGACGCCCGTCGCGTTCTCCGAGAAGAGCGCGAAGTTGACGCCCGCGCCGTCCCACGTCGCGCCGAGCGGGTACGGGTGCCCCGGCCAAACTTTCATCGTTCATCCTTCCGCTGAATTAATCCTGCTGAGTCAGAAAACCGGGTCACGCTTCCGAGCGTTCGAGCAGCGCGACGGGCAGCGGCGACAGAGCGTCGGCGACTTGGAGCGTGCCGTCGCGCGCGTCGAACTCGCGCCCGGTGAAAACGTCTCGGAAGCGACCGCCGAGCGAGCCGAGTTCGAGCGTCGTGTCGCGCCACGCGTCACGCGCGAGCGAGAGCGCGCCGGAGCGGCCCGTGCCGAGGCGCGTGAAGAAACGTCCGGCGACGACGACGGCAGCGCGGCCTTCGTGCTCGCGCGCGAAGGCGACGACCGACTCGGCGCGGCGACCCGCGGCGCGCAGCGGCGTGTACGCGCCTTGTGAAAAGAGCGCGGCGTACGCGCGGCGAAAGCCCAACGCGCGGCTCGTCACGTACATCTTGACGCGCCCGTCTTCGGGTTGTTCGAGAAGCCCGCGCACGAACTCGGTCGCTTCGCCGTCGCCCGCCTCGCGGAGCGAAGCGAGGTGCGCGCGTCGCTGCTCGTAATCAACGGGCCGCCGGTTGTCCGGGTCAACGAGCGTGAAGGCCCAAAGCTCCGTGCCCTGAAAAAAATCCGGCACGCCGGGCGAGCAGATTTTCAGGAGCGTCTGCGAGAGCGAGTTGAGAATGCCGGCGCGCGCGGTCAACTTTTGAAATTCAACGAAGTCAGCGACGAACGCGTCGCCCGCGCCGTGTTCGAGCACGGCGGCGACGAAGTCTCGGACGGCGCGCTCGTACTCTTCGTCGGCGTTGATCCAGCTCGTGTGAACCTTCGCCTCCTTGAGCGCCTTGACCATGTACTCCCGTATGCGCGCGACGTAGCCGGCGTGCGCCTCGTCGTCCGTCGGCTGAAGCGGCCAAGTGCCGACGAGCGTTTGATAAAACAGGTACTCTTCGTTCGCGTCGGGCGCTTGCGCGCCTTCGACGCGCGACTTTTTCGCGCGGTTCATCCCGCGCCAGCGGTGGACGGCGCGGTTCCACTCTTCGGGAATCTCGGAGAGGACGTTGATGCGCGCGCGCGTGTCCTCGCCGCGCTTGGTGTCGTGCGTCGAGGTCGCCGAGAGCGTGTGCGGCCAGGAGTCCTGCCTGTCCTGGTTGCGCCCGTGGAAACGTTCGGCGGTGACGCCGAAGATGGCCGGCTCGCCGCCTACTTCGTTCAAAGACGCGAGCGGGTAGAAGCGATAAAACGCCGTGTCCTCAAGCCCCTTCGCCGTGACCGGACTCGTCAACTGCTGGAAGCGAAGCGCGAAGTCTCTGCGCTCGGCGCGCTGCTGCGCGGTCAGCCCGCGCGGGTCTTTGAGCAGAAGAAGCGACGCGATGAAGTCGAAGATCGAAGGGTCTTGCGCGGGGTTGCGTCGGCGCGCGGCGCGGACGGCGGCGTTGATGTTGAGACGGTCGTCGGGGCTGACGGAAGTCTGCGTGCGCCGGATGTAGGTTCGATAGACGGGGAAGCAGGCGATCACTTCCGTGAGCGCGTGGTGGAGGCTGTTCAAGGTGAAGTCGCGCGTGTAGCGGTGCTGCTCGGCGATGCGCGAGAGGCGGCGCGAGAGGACGTAGAGTTCGGACGACATCGCCGCCTTCAGGATGAGACGCTTGCACTCGTAGAGCAGGTCGGAGAACTTGACGAACGCGCCGGTGAACTCCGTGTAAATCTCGCGGAACGCCTGCGCGTTCGACGTGTCAACGAAGACGCCGTTCAGGAGGTTCATGAACTCGTAGCCCGTTGTTCCCTGCACGGGCCACTCGCGCCGCAGAAGCTCGTCGTGGCCGAGAATCTTCTCGACGACGACGTAGAAAGGCAGTCGTCGCTCGCCGCCGTCTTCTTCTCGGCGCGCGTCGTCGGCGTCGCCGCTGTTCGCGCCCTTGCGCTTGCGGCTCGCGGCGGCGGCGGCCTCGCGCTGGAGGTCTGTCAGGTACTTGAAAGGGTCGAGCAGGCCGTCAACGTGGTCAACGCGCAGGCCCGTGACGAGTCCGCGGCGGACGAAGCGCAGGACGACTTCGTGAATCGCGCTGAAGACGGGGCGCTCCTCGACGCGCACGGCGGCGAGTTCGTTGATGTCGAAGAAGCGGCGGTAGTTGATCTCGTCGGAGGCGACGCGCCAGAAGCTGAGGCGGTATGCCTGTTCGCCGATCAGTTGTTCGAGCAGGTCGAACGTCTCGGCGCGGCCCTTCTCGCCGTTGAATCTTTGAATGGCGTCGTGGACGGCGGCGCGCACCTCGTTGCTCTCCTTGACGAGATTCGAGAGGCGGCGCTTGACGACTTCCTTCTCGCGCCGTCGCTCGCGCAGCCGCGCCGGGTCGGTCTCGGTGCGCGGCGGGAGGTGTTCGAGCGCGGTGATGATGCTTTCGAGTTCGAGGAGGTTCGCGTCCGTCTCGTCGAGCCGCTGGCGCGCGCCGTCGAGCGCGAGGCGGAGGACGAGCGTCGTCGTGCGCGGCGCGACGGGCAGTTGCGTCTCCCAATAGTTGATGTAGAAAGCGCCGTCGCGGTACGCGAGGCGAAGCTCCTGGCGTTCGAGGACGCGTCCGAACTGCTCGCCGAGGATGGGCAGCAGCACGCGGCCTTTGAGCGAAGGGTTCGGCGGGTTCCAGTCAACGTCGAAGTAGCGCGCGAACTCGGAACTCGGCCCGTTCTCCAGAACGTCCTGCCACCAGCCGTTCTCCGAAGAGGCGATACACATGTGGTTCGGCACCACGTCAACGACGAGTCCCATCTCGCGCCCGCGCAGGGCGGAGGCGAGTTCGGCGAGCTGCTCCTCGCCGCCGAGTTCCGGGTTGACTTGCGAGTGGTCAACGATGTCGTAGCCGTGGACGCTCCCCGGTCGCGCTTTGAGTATGGGCGACGAGTAGCAGTCGGTGACGCCGAGTTCGCAGAAGTACTCGACGAGCGAGCGCGCGTCCGCGAACGTGAAGTCGCGGTTGAACTGGAGCCTGTAGGTTGAGACGGGTATGCGTGCGTGCACGGCTCTCTCTTCTTCCGCCCGCGCCGCAGACGCGCGCAGACTGCGGCTGCCTGAATGACGCTGCTCGGAAAACTCTCGCCTAAATTTTTGTCGAACGTGTGACGCAATCATAACGTGACGCGCTCGCGCGCGGGGCGTGACGCGCGCCGACGTTCGCGCGGAGAAAATCTCTCGCGCGCCCGGTTGGTTCCACACGGCGCGTCCTGCTCTTGATTGTTCGACGGCGAACGCTCCGGCGACCGCGCGGCGGGGATGGACAACGGGCGGCGCGTTCAAATAAACTTCCGGCAAGTCGTCAATCGAAAATTTAGGAACGGCTTAAAGGCTTCTTCGGGCGGGGCGTGCTTACGTCCTTCGACGCGCGGAGAGTTTCCTGCGGCGCGCGTCTTCAAACGTCGAGCGCCGGCGCGGCATACTATCAACGAACCAAGGAGAGTGCAGGGATGGCTGAAGGCGACGAGACAAACTTTGACAACGCGAATCTGGGGCTTGACGAGGCGGGCGTGGGGCCCGCGGGCGCCGAGGGTTCTGGCCGGAGCGTGCCCGGCTCGGCGGAGGGCAAGCTCGGCAAGTCGTTCGAGGACGAGGCGCAGGAGATCGCGGAGAACAGCCCGCGTCCCGGCGACTGGAATCCGGGCGAGCACAGCGGCGGGGGCGGCGAGCTTTACTGAAACCTTCCGCGGTCGGCGCAGACGAGAGAAGGCGCGGCGAGGGTCTTTCGCCCTTGCGCCGCGCCTTCCTTCATGAGCGCGCTTCCTCAGGATTCTCCCGCGGCGGCGCGGATGGCTTCGTAAACGGCGCGGACTGTTCCCCGGTCTAGTTCTTTCGCGCCTTCGGACAGTTGCTCGTAAGGAACCATCAACTCCTCGCCCGTCTCGCTCCGGCGCGAAGTCACGCCCTGCGCCCGCTTCGATTCCATCCAGGCCTCGTGGACTTTCGCCGAGACTAACTCGACTTCAGGAAGGTTCACCAACAAGCCTCCGCGAGTTCAGATTCGCCAACCCGTCTCAACCTCGTATCGGTCGGCACGACTCCCACAAGTTCGGATTCACCGCCGCGCCGCTCAGTCGCCCGCGGCCCGACTCGCCGCCGCGCCGCCGCGCTTCGACATCGGCACGTAGTCGCGCGTGCGCTGGCCGAGGTAAATCTGGCGCGGGCGCGCGATCTTCTGCTCGGGGTCTTCCAGAAGCTCGGCCCACTGCGCGAGCCAGCCCGACGTGCGCGGGATGGCGAAGAGCACCGGGAACATGTCCACGGGGAAGCGCATCGCGCGGTAGATGATGCCCGAATAGAAGTCAACGTTCGGGTAGAGCCGGCGCTTGACGAAGTACTCGTCTTCGAGCGCGATGCGTTCGAGTTCCAGCGCGAGGTCGAGCAGCGGGTCTTTGCCCGTCACGTCGAAGACCTCGTAGGCGATCTGCTTGATGATTCGCGCGCGCGGGTCGTAGTTCTTGTAAACGCGGTGGCCGAAGCCCATCAGCTTGAACTCGCCCGCCTTCACCCGCCTGACGTACTCGGGGACGTGATCAATCGAGCCGATCTCGTTGAGCATCCGCAAGACCGCCTCGTTCGCGCCGCCGTGCAGCGGGCCGTAGAGCGCGGCGGCAGCGCCCGCGAGCGCCGAGTACGGGTCTGTGTGCGCGCTGCCGATTGAGCGCATGGCGTTCGTCGAGCAGTTCTGCTCGTGGTCGGCGTGGAGGATGAAGAGGACGGAGAGAGCGCGTTCGAGCACCGGGTTCGGCTGGTACTTCAACTCCGTCGTCTTGAACATCATGTTGAGGAAGTTGCCCTCGTAGGAGAGGTCGTTGTCGGGGTACGAGTAAGGCAGCCCGATGCGGTGGCGGAAGGCGAAGGCCGCGATGGTCGGCACCTTGGCGATGAGACGGTGAATCTGCTTCCGGCGGCAGGCCGGGTCTTCGATGTTCTTCGCTTCGGGGTAGAAGGTCGAGAGCGCGGCGACCATCGCCTCGAACATCCCCATCGGGTGCGCGTTGTAGTGGAAGCCGTCCAGAACCTTCTTGATGTTCTCGTTGATGAAGGTGTGGAGCGTGATGTTCCGCGTCCACTCTTCGAGTTGCTCGGAGTCGGGCAGCTCGCCGTTCAGGAGCAGGTAGGCGACTTCGAGGTAGTTGCTCTGCTCGGCCAACTGCTCGATGGGGTAGCCGCGGTATTCGAGTACGCCGCGGTCGCCGTCAATGTAGGTGATGGTGCTCTTGCACGACGCGGTGTTCATGAACGCCGGGTCGTAGGTCATCAGGCCGAAGTCTTCGTCGCCGGTCTTGATCTGGCGCAAGTCCATCGCGCGGATGGTGCCGTCTTTGACGGGGACTTCGTACTGTTTGCCCGTGCGGTTGTCTGTGATGGTCAAGGTCTCTTTGCTCGCGCTCATCTTAAATCCTTCCCTTCGCCAGTCGTGGCCGTCCGTTTTGATTATTGGTTTGTAAGCATAGTAATTCCTTTCACGGATTTGCTCAAATTCCGTGCGGAGGTCTAAGCCAAATCCCCTCGGCTTCCGGGCCGTCGGCGAGCCGGCTCGTCGTTCTGTCTCGACGCGTGTCCCGAAGCGCGGAGACGAGAGCGAGCGCGGGGCCGGCGCGGGCGCGCGTTCAAGCTTCGGGCCGGAGGGCCTGAGACTTGAGCATTCGTCCGTGCCGCCCGCGTCGTCTCCGCGACTGCGCCGTCCGGCGCGAGGAAGTTTGAGTCCGCGACGCCGACTCGCTCACTCCACGATCTTCTGCATCGCGACCGTCACGAGCGGGTTGTCGCCCGCGTCGCGCGTATATACGATGAAGTAGCCCGCCCGCGGGTACTTGACCATCTTGTAGATCGAGCCGTCGGGCCTGGCTTCCGCGGGCGTGCCGAAGATTTTTTCGGGCGCGGGCGCGCCGCTCTGCTCGCCGAGGTAGTTGACCGTGACGGCGATGACGGTGTGCCGTTCGTCGTAATAAACCTGCGCGGTCTCGAAGTCGGAGAAGACGTAGAACTGGTCGCGCTCGTTCCCCTCCTTCGGCGCGCCGATCTTCTGCGCGACCTGCGCCGCGGTCATGCCGAGCCGCACGCCGCGGTACTCCTGCCAGAGCGGCTGCGCGATCTGCCCCGCGGCCTGCGCGACCGCTGCGGGCTTGCGCGTCTGCGCCTGCGTGGCGGAGATGAGCGCGATAGCCACGAGCGTCAGCGCGGCGAAGATGACGAGTTCGAGAAGCAGTCTGAAAAATCGGTAGGTAGGTGCGGAGATCATTTTTTTGATCCTCCTTTCTTGCGGGCCGCGCGCGCGGGCGGCGGCCTAACCTGCGGGTCGCAATCCACGTGCCGACTCGCGCGGCTTTTATTCGCGCCGATTTTCGGGATGATGTGAGATTTTTTTCGCGCGCGATAGGACCAGCCGTGCGCGCTTTCGCCCAGCGCGTTGGGAAATTCACGCAGGCCGCGCCGCGACAAGGAGGATTGAACTTAACGCTAAATGTTTTTGCGTCGTTTGAAGAGTCAGCGGGCCGGCAGCTTCCACGCCGAGCGCAGGCGCTCGTACTGGGCTTCGGGCAGCTGGACGAGCAAGGGCTTCTTCTTCGCGTCGAGCCAGCGCAACAAGGCTTCGAGGTTCGGCTGCTCCATCGCCGTGCAGCCCGCCGTGCCCTTGTCCGGCCCCGACCAGATGTGCAGGAAGATACACGACCCTCGGCCCGGCACTGGCGGATTTGCGTTGTGCTCGACGACCACTCCCCAGCGGTATCCGTCAACCGAGCGCATCTTCTCCGAGCTGTTCCAGTCAACGTCGCGCACGCCGCCGCGGTCAACGATCAGGTTGTAGCGGCGCGAGTTCACGTCGTCCACGCACTCGACCGTCGGAGTCAGCGGCGTGTAAGGCACGCGAAGCCCCGGCGCGTCCGCCGCGAAGCCGAAGGCGTTGCTCAGACTGAAGACGCCCGCGGGCGATTTGCCGTCGCCCTCCTTCTTCACGGGGCCGTCGCCCGTCTCCGAGTTCAGCCCCGCGCCCCAGCCCAACCCGCCGCGACCGACGACGATTGGAACCGCGTCGCCGACCTGCCGCCACTCCGATTTCGAGTTCTCCCGCTCGAACCGCCGGAGCGTGCCTTGAACGGCGTCCCAGTCGCGCGTCGTCACGACGACCAACTGGCGCGAGCGCGCGAGCGGCGAGCCTTCTTTCGCGCGCCGCGATTTACCATGCACGGCGGGAATTAACATGGCGCAGACGATGAAGAGAAGAATCGTTCTTCGCATGATTAATAAAGCTGTAGGGGGCAGGGCCTTGTCCCTGCCCTTCGTCTTACAGAACGCGCGCATTGAGTGTTGACGGATCATTGCGGGCCGCGGACTTGCCCTGCCCCTACAGAGTCAATGCCGCGGCGCGCTTCGTCAACTCTCTAACCTCTCGACTTCAGGTGCGAGTCGAGCCAATCGAGAACGGTCGTGTACCAGAGCTGCGAGTCGGCGGGCCTGAGAATCCAGTGGCCGTCGTTCGGGAAGATGACGAGCTTGGACTCGACGCCCTGACGTTGCAGGTACGTGAAGAGTTGGAGGTCTTGATCCACGGGCACGCGGAAGTCCAACTCGCCGCCCGTGACGAGCGTCGGCGTGTGGAAGTTCTTGGCGAAGCGGTGCGGCGACCACTTTTCATAAAGCGTCGGGTTGTCCCAGGGCGTCCCCTTGAACTCCCATTCTGGGAACCAGAGTTCTTCGGTCGCGCCGTACATGCTCGTCAGGTTGAAGACTCCGGCGTGCGAGACGAGCACCTTAAACTTAAAGCGCGGGTCGTCGTTGTGTCCGAGAATCCAGTCAACCATGTAGCCGCCGTAACTCGCGCCCGCCGCGCCGATGTTGTTCCGGTCAACGTAAGGCAGCGAGGCGACCTGCGCCACTCCGTTCATGATGTCGGTGTAGGCTCTGCCGCCCCAGTCGCCGGAGATTTCGTTCGTGAGCTGCTGGCCGTAGCCGGTCGAGCCGCGCGGGTTCGGCATGAAGGCGACGTAGCCTTCGCCCGCGTAGATTTGCGGGTTCCAGCGGTAGCCCCAGTTGTCGTCCCAAGCGCCCTGCGGCCCGCCGTGAATTAGCACGACGAGCGGATATTTTTTCGACGGGTCGAAGTCGGGCGGCTTGACGATCCACCCGGCAATCTTCGTCCCGCCCGCGCCCGTCCACGTCATCTCTTCCGCCGCGCGGAGTCCGAAAGGCTTCATGAAAGCGTCGTTGGTATGTGTCAACTGAATCGCCTGATTGCCCGCTTGGCCCGCGGCGACCGGCTTTATATGTTCAGGCCCAATCCAGCTAATATTTCCAAAGTCCTGAAGCTTGACTTTATTGCTGCTGACGTTCAAAGGCACGATGCCGTCGAGCCGCGCCATGAAAATCTCTGTCGGCGTCGTCGCGGTCGAGCGCGAGAAGACGATGAAGTGCGAATCGCGCGAGGGCTGGAGGTCGCCGTTGAAGCCGCCGATGAGTTTGCGCATCGAGCCGTCCGCGACCGAGACGTTGAAGATCGGCTCCTCGCCCCGCTCGCCCGAAAGGAAGTAGATCGAGCGAGAGTCGGGCGCGAAGGTGAAATCGTCAACGTAGGCGTCGAGCTTCGGCAGGAGTTCGCGCGTCTGCTTCGTCCGGCGGTCGTAGAGCATCAGACGCCAGCGGTCGCTCTCGAAGCCCGCGGTCGCCTGCGAGCGGTACGCGATGAAACGCCCGTCGGGCGAGTAGCGCGGCGACTTGTCCGCGCCGGGATTGCTGCCCGTAAGTCTGACGGGTTCGCCGCCCGCGACCGGCACGACGAAGATGTCGGCGTTCGTCGAGGCCGCCTCAATCTTGTCGGTGTTGCGCGCGAAGGCAAGCTCCTTCGAGTCGGGCGAGAAGTCGTAGTCGGTCGGGTCGCCCAAGGAGAACGGCGGCGCGTCGAAGTCGCCGGGCGTCAGGTCGCGCGCCGTGCCGCCGCCCGCGGAGACGACGAAGACGTGCGTGCGCTTGCCGCCCTTCCAGCCCGTCCAGTGGCGGTAGAGCAGGTGCGTCGCGACGTGAGCCTTGACCTTGTCGGCCTCGGCCTGTTCGTCTCGCTGTTTGTTGCAGGCGTCGTCCGCGCAGTCGGGGTAAACGTCCGAGGCGAAGGCGATCATGCTCCCGTCGGGCGACCAGACGGGGCCGTCCGCGCCGGTCGAGATGTTCGTCACCTGCCTTCGGTCGCCGCCCTGCGGGATCATCGTCCAGATTTGCCCGCCCGTGACGAAGGCGATGCGCGTCGAGTCGGGCGACCAGACGGGTTCGCTCGCGGACGTGTCGCCGCTCGTCAACTGATGAGCCTCGCCGCCGTTCACAGCGATTAAATAAATCTGCGTTCGATTGCTGTTGGCCGCAACGTCGGGCACGGTGATTTGATAGGCGATCCACTTGCCGTCGGGCGAGAGCTGCGGGCCGGCGACGCGCTGAACCTTCAGCAAGTCCTGGACGGTGAAGCGCGCCGACGGCGCTTGCGCTCGCGCGGCGAAGGCCGCACAGAGGGCGAGCGCGGAGACGCACGCGAGCGTGGCTAGACGTTTCATGATTTCCCTCCTCCGATACCGCTTCTGCATGAAAGACTTTGGCAGGTTCTGCGCCCGAACTTTATCACACGCGCGCGGCGAGTCTCCACCTTGCGTGAGAAAGCAGAGTCGCCGTTGAATTGAAGCGCGCCGCGACGCCGGGAGCGCGGGCACCTTGCCCGCAATGCCTGCTTCAGCAGGCACAGAGCCTCGCTCCTCTTCAATGCCCCATCTTTAGCAAGGCTTATTCGCGCTCTCGCGCTCAATGCGGGCAAGATGCCCGCGCTCCCGGCAAAAGGGAGATCGTTTTAACGCAACGCGGCCAGCGTGTTGATTCTCGCGCGGACGACCGACGCCAGAAGCTGCGTCTCTTCGGGCGTGTAGTTCGCCGCGCGGAAGGCTTCGGCGAGTTGCCGGTCGCCGAGGCGCGAGAGAACCTCTCCGAGCCAGCGCGCGTCGGCGACCGTGATCTGGTCGAACAGGCCGCGGTTCTTGCCCGTGTAGTGCAGGTCAACGTAGCCGCGCTCGACCTTGTCTATGAACTTCGAGCCGGCGTAGTCGTCGGGGTTGTTGCGGCTGCGCGTGATGCGCCAGAAGAAGCCGGGGCCGCTGCCCTCCTTGCCGAAGGTCGCGCCGAGGTCGCTGATCGCGAAGTTCACCACGCCGCGACCGCCGCGCCCCTGCTCGTAGAGCCGGACGTTGTTCTGGTCCTTCAAGTCCCAGTTGTTCAGAAGCGCCATCAAAACCTTCAAGCCCTGAAGCTGTCGCGAGCCGAGGAACGGGTTGGCCTTCCAGCTCCAAGTGCCGGCCCGCTTGATGTTCTTCGGCCTCGCCTCGAAGCGGACGTTGGCGATGCCGTCGCCCTCGCACCGCTCGAACTTCTTGTCAACCTTCACGCCGGGGATGTGCGCGCACGGCGCGAGGTAATTGATCTCCGTGACGTAGCCCGCGGCCCAGACGAGCCGCACCGCGGCGGTTTCGGACTGTGCCTCCTCGCCGATCTTCGCGACCCACTCGCGGCCCGAAGCGTCGCGCACGCGAAACTTCTTCGACCAGCCGCCCTTCTCCTCTTTGATTAATTGCAGGCGGCGCAGGTCGGGCCGTCCGCCGCGACCGCCCGGCCCGTCGAACAGGTCGAGCGACTCGACGCGCCGGTCGTGCCAGAGTACAGGCGTGCCGCGCGGCGCTGGCTTGTCCTTCTTCGGCTTCGCGAACGCCGCGGACGACGGCGCGAGCGCGGCGACGCCCGCGACGAATAAGACAAGCGTGTAAGACTTCAAGGCGGACACGTAAGACTTGAACAAGGCAAGCGCGTGGGACTTCGTTCTCACAGACATCTCCTCCGTTCGGGCAGCGCGTCCGGCGCGGGGCGGCGCGCTTCGCACTGCTGCAACTTCATTCGTTCTTGCGGGGGAATCGTTGAAAATAGTACCAAGCCGTGCGCGCGTTTGGCTACGCGCGTGCCATCGAATCGCGGAATGCGGATTTCGGATTGCGGATTGGAAGCAAGATGCTTTTCTAATCCGCAATCCGAAATCCGCATTCCGCAATCCCAGTGATGCGTTCGGCGGCCATTGCCGTTATACTTCCGCCCGAACGCAAACGCAAAAACGGACTCGCACATTTCACGAAACCTCGGAGGGAACTCGATGCAGGAGCAGGCGCGCGCGCTGCCGCAGTGGGCCAAAGTCATAGACCAGACGCGCTGCATCGGCTGTCACGCCTGCACGACCGCCTGCAAGTCCGAGAACGACGTGCCCGTCGGCGTGACGCGCACCTACGTCAAGCACGTTGACGTGGGCCGGTGGCCGCAGACGCGCCGCGCGCATCAGGTCACGCGCTGCAACCAGTGCGCGCACGCGCCGTGCGTCGCCGCGTGCCCCACGTCGGCGATGTTCAAGCGAGCGGACGGCATCGTTGACTTCGACAAGTCCGTCTGCATCGGCTGCAAGGCGTGCATGGCCGCGTGCCCCTACGACGCGATCTTCATCAACCCCGAAGACCACTCCGCAGAGAAGTGCAACTTCTGCGCGCACCGCATTGACATCGGCTTGGAACCCGCCTGCGTCGTCGTCTGTCCCGTCGAGGCGATACTCGTCGGCGACATGAACGACGCGGACTCGCGCGTCGCGCACTACGTCGGTCGCGAGCCTGTGCAGGTGCGCCGCCCCGAAAAGGAGACGCTGCCAAAGCTCTTCTACAAGGGCGCGCACCAGGCCACGCTCGACCCGCTCGCCGCGCGACGCCCCGACGGCGATCTCTTCATGTGGAGCGAGCAGAAGGTTGATTCAGAGACAATCAACTCCGGCACGCCTGACTACAACAACACCTCGGCGGCAGCGCTCCTCGCCTACGACGTGCCGCACTCGCTCCCCTGGGACTGGCGCGTCAGCCTCTACACCTGGACGAAGGGCATCGCCGCGGGCGCGTACCTCGTCGCGGCGCTCTTGTTCATCATCAACAGCGCCAGAGTCGCGCCCTTCATCCCGTCTCTGGCAGATGACTTTGAGGCCGTCAGCGCGGGCAGTTTTATCTGGCTGTGGGTCGCGCCCGTTCTGTCCGGCGCATTCCTAGCAATCACCGGCGGCCTGCTCATTTGGGACTTGGAGCACCCCGCACGCTTCCTGTTGATCTTCACGCGACCGCAGTGGCGCAGTTGGCTCGTTAAAGGCGCTTTCATCATCGCGGGCTATTCATTAATACTTGCGCTGCACTTCTTCGCAGCGCTAATCGGTAACAAAGCTTTGCCGCTGCTGCTAATCATTCCGGGGCTGCCGCTCGCGGCGCTGACTGCAATCTACACGGCCTATCTTTTTGCACAGGCGAAGGCACGCGACCTCTGGCAGAATCCTCTACTTCCGCCACACCTGCTCGTTCAATCGCTGCTACTCGGCTCGGCGGCGCTCATGCCTTTTGCACTGTGGTTCGACTCGGCTGCGATCACGCCGCTCGCGTGGACGCTCGGCGCAACGAGCCTCATACACCTGCTCATGGTCTGGGGCGAAGTCTCGCTCACGCACCCGACGGCGCACGCGCGGCTCGCCGTGCGCGAGATGACGCGCGGTCGTTACGCCGCGTTCTTCTGGACGGGAATAGTTCTGACGCTCGCGGCGGTCTTCGCGCCGCTCGTCGGCGTCGCGGCCTCGCCGCTCGCGCTCGTCGGGCTGGCGCTGCACGAACACGCATACGTGCAATCGGGACAGTCAGTGCCGCTGGCTTGAGCCGCGGGAGCGGGAAGAAAAATGTGAGGGGAGGAGTGATGGCGACGAAGAAGAAAACGACGAAAGGGGCCGCGGCGAAGTCGCCCGTCAAGCGCTTCCGCGCGCTCGTCAATCGCAAAGAGGGCGGCGAGGTCTGCTCGATCAACATCCCCTTCGACGTTGAAAAGACCTTCGGCGCGCGCGGTCGCGTCCCCGTGCGCGGCACCATCAATGGAGTGCCCTTCCGCAGTTCCGTTTTCCGCATGGGCGGCGTCTGTCATTTCATGGTCGTCAACCGCGAGATGCGCGAGGCCGCGGGCGTCCGCGGCGGCGAGACCGTCTCCGTCACGATGGAGCGCGACGCCGAGCCTCGCACCATCACACCGCCCGCCGAACTCACCCGCGCCATCAAAGCCAACAAAGCCGCGCAAGCCACCTGGGACAAGCTCAGCTACACGCACCGGAAGGAGCACGTCCGCGCGGTCGAAGAGGCGAAGAAGCCTGAGACCCGACAGCGCCGCATCGAGCGCTCCGTCGAGCGGCTCGCCGCGGGCAAGCGGGAGGCGATGTAGGCGCAAGGACTTTTCGAGTTTGCAGCGATGAACATCAAAGAACTGAACGAGCGTGTGAGCGCGGCGCGAAAAGAGGTGGAGGCGCGCGGGGAGACTTTTTATCCGGGGGCGAGCCGGATTCACTTGGCCGCGTTCCCGCCGAAGGAGCGCTGGGGCGACTGGGTCGAGTTGGAGTCGAAGGCCTGGCCCGAACGCAAAGAGCGGCGCTACATGCTCGTGCCGACGACGTGCTTCAACTGCGAGTCGGCGTGCGGGCTTCTGGCCTACGTCGATAAAGAGACGCTGGGCGTCAGGAAGTTCGAGGGCAATCCAGAACATCCCGGCTCGCGCGGGCGCAACTGCGCGAAGGGGCCGGCGACTCTGAATCAAGTCACGGACCCGGACAGGATTCTTTATCCGCTCAAGCGCGCGGGGAAACGCGGCGAGGGCAAGTGGGTGCAGGTCGGTTGGGACGAGGCGCTCGACGATCTGGCCGCGCGGATTCGCAAGGCCATCCAGGAGAACCGGCACAACGAGGTGATGTATCACGTCGGGCGTCCGGGCGAGGACGGGTTCACCGAGCGCATACTCGCGGCGTGGGGCGTTGACGGCCACAACTCTCACACGAACATCTGCTCTTCGTCGGCGCGCGCGGGCTACCAGTTCTGGATGGGACTCGACCGCCCCTCGCCGGATCACGCGAACGCGCGCGTCATCCTGCTCATCAGCGCGCACCTTGAGTCGGGCCACTACTTCAACCCGCACGCGCAGCGCGTGATGGAGGCGAAGGAGCGCGGTGCGAAGTTGATTGTGTTTGACACTCGGCTTTCGCACACGGCGACGCACGCCGACCTGTGGGTCTCGCCGCAGCCCGGCTCGGAGGCCGCGATCCTTCTCGCGGTCGCGAATTATTTAATCCAGAACAATCTCTACAACCGCGAGTTCGTGCGCCGCTGGTGGAACTGGGAAGAGTACATGGCCGTCGAGCACCCGGAGCTTGAGACGACGTTCGAGGGCTTCGAGCAGATTCTGAAGACGCTCTACGCCGAATACACGTTCGACTTCGCCGCGCGCGAGGCGGGCGTTGACGCGCGGCAGATCGAAGAGGTCGCGCGTCTGGTCTCGACCGCGGGCACGCGGCTTTCGACACACAACTGGCGCTCGGCGGCTTCGGGCAACAGCGGCGGGTGGCAGGTCGCGCGCACGCTCTTTCTTCTCAACGCGCTCGTCGGCGCGGTGGCGACCGAGGGCGGAGTCTTCCCGAACGCCTGGAACA
Organism: Pyrinomonadaceae bacterium; assembly: GCA_035652995.1. Taxonomy (GTDB): domain Bacteria; phylum Acidobacteriota; class Blastocatellia; order Pyrinomonadales; family Pyrinomonadaceae; genus QHXN01. The sequence goes on along the minus strand of DASRCS010000200.1, from coordinate 1,495 downwards.
AGTTCGTTCCCAAACCGATCTATCTGCCTCCGCACCCGCCGCGATGGAACGAGCTGACGTGGCCGCGCGAGTACCCGCTCGCGATGAACGAGCTTTCGTTTTTGCTTCCACAGTTTTTGAAGGACGGGCGCGGGCGTGTTGATACCTACTTCACGCGCGTTTACAACCCCGTTTGGACGAACCCGGACGGCTTCTCGTGGATCGAAGTCCTGCGCGACGAGAGCCTGATTGAATGCCACGTCGCGCTGACGCCGACGTGGAACGAGACGGCCTACTTCGCCGACTACGTCCTGCCGATGGGCCACGGCTCCGAGCGCCACGACATCCACTCCTACGAGACGCACGACGCGCAGTGGCTCGGCTTCCGCCAGCCCGTGCTTCGCGCCGCGCGCGAGCGCATGGGCGAAGAGGTCAGAGACACGCGCGACGTGAACCCCGGCGAGGTCTGGGAAGAAAATGAGTTCTGGCTTGAGCTGACGTGGCGCATTGACCCCGACGGCAGTTTGGGAATCAGGAAGTTCGCCGAGTCACAGCGGCGTCCGGGCGAGCGCCTGAGCGTTGACGAATATTACGCATACGTCTTCGAGAACTCCGTGCCCGGACTTCCCGAACGCGCGGCGGCGGAAAACTTGACGCCGCTTGAGTTCATGCGGCGCTACGGCGCGTTCGAGGTAAGCAAGAAAACGGGTGCGCTGCACGAGCAGGAAATCCCCGAAGAAGAGTTGGAAGACGCGCGCGTTGACCGCTTCGGTCGCGTCTATACGCGAACGCCGAAGCCCGCCTCGCCGAACATCGTCCCCATCCCTTCGCCCGACGGCGACGAAGAAGGCCGCCGCTTCGTCGGCGTTCAGGTGGATGAAAGAACCCTGCGCGGCTTCCCAACTCCGAGCGGTCGGCTTGAGTTCTACTCGAAGACTCTGGCCGACTGGGGCTGGCACGAGTACGCGGTTCCGACGTACATCAAGAGCCACGTCCACCCCGACAAGCTCAACCCCGACCAGTCCGTTCTCATCTCGACCTTCCGCCTGCCCGTGCAGATTCACACGCGCTCGGCTAACGCCAAGTGGCTCGACGAGATCGCGCACACGAACCCGCTCTGGATTCACCCGGCGCACGCGCGAGATTTGAAAGTGAAGACCGGCGACCTCGTGCGCGTCGAGACCGAGACCGGCTATTTCGTCGTCAAGGCTTGGGTGACTGAAGGCATACGCCCCGGCGTCGTCGCGTGCAGCCACCACATGGGTCGCTGGAAGCTCGCGCACGAAGGCGAAGGCCAGCGTCAACTGATGGCGACCGTCGCGCTCGAACGCGAGGGCGGCGAGTGGGCGCTCAAGCGCGAGCGCGGGGCTGTGCCTTACGAATCTTCAGACGCCGACACCGCGCGCATCTGGTGGGCCGACGTGGGCGTGCATCAGAACCTGACCTTCCCCGTCCACCCCGACCCGATTTCGGGGATGCACTGCTGGCATCAGGCCGTCCGCGTTCGCAAGGCCGA
>DASRCS010000199.1:0-2171 GCA_035652995.1 Pyrinomonadaceae bacterium | reverse complement strand
GAGGTCGTTTACGACGAGCAGGGCCAGCTCTTGACGGGCACGCTCATGGACTACGCAGTGCCGCGCGCCAAGATGATCCCGTGGATGGAACTCGACCGCACCGAGACGCCCACGGACGTGAACCCGATGGGCGTCAAAGGCGTCGGCGAGGCCGGCACCATCGGCGCGACCCCGGCAATCGTCAACGCCATCGTTGACGCCCTCTCGCCCTACGGCGTCCGACACATAGACATGCCCGTCCGACCTGAAGCGGTTTGGCGGATAATCAACATCAGTGATAAGTGATGAGTGACGAGTTAAGAACCAAAAGCTAACGTCTTCTCGCTCGTCACTCGCCACTCGCCACTCGTCACTGCTTTTGGAGGAAAAATGATTCCGGCACAGTTCGACTACGCCGCGCCCGCGACTCTCGACGAGGCGCTGTCTTTGCTCGCGGAGCGCGCCGACGACGCGAAGATTCTGGCGGGCGGCCACAGCCTCATCCCGGCGATGAAGCTCAGGCTCGCGCAGCCCGCGCTGCTGATTGACATCGGTCGCGTCAAAGACCTCTCGTACATCACGGAGGACGGCGGGCGGATTCTGATCGGCGCGATGACGACGCACTACGAGCTTGAATCAAACGCGCGTCTGCGCGAAGTGTGCCCGCTGCTCCCGGAATGCGCGGCGTCAATCGGCGACGTGCAGGTGAGGAACAAGGGCACCATCGGCGGAAGCCTCGCGCACGCAGACCCCGCGGCAGACTGGCCCGCCGCAATTCTCGCGCTTCGCGCCGAACTCGTCGCCGCGAGCGCGCGGGGCGAGCGCGTCATCTCGGCGGACGACTTCTTCGTTGACATGCTCACGACGGCGCTGCGGCCCGACGAGGTTCTGCGCGAGATAAGAATCGCGTCGCCTCCGGCGCGCACGGGACAGGCTTACGTGAAGGTTCATCATCCCGCGTCCGGCTTCGCCGTGGTCGGAGTCGCGGTGAGTTTGACTCTCGGCGACGACGGCAAGTGTTCAGCCGCGGGCGTCGCGCTCACGGGCGTCGCTGGCGTGGCTTACCGCGCGGCGCAGGTCGAGGGCGCGCTCGCCGGCTCCGCGCTCGACGACCAGACGATTGACGCTGCGGCATCGCACGCAGCCGAAGGCGTCGAGGCCAACGGAGACATCTACGCCTCCGCCGACTACCGCGGCCACCTCGCGCGCGTGTACACGCGCCGCGCAATCGCCGCCGCGGCTTCGAGGGTTTGAGCGCTCAGCCGCCAGCCACAGCTTTAATCCTCTGTGCCCCTCTGTGAATCCCTTTTGTCCTCTGTGGTTAAGTTCGGATTCTTTTACCGCAGAGGCCACAGAGGATTTCACAGAGGGGCACAGAGGGATTTAAGCTGAATGCTGAATGCTGAATGCTGACAGCCTCTTATGAAGATTGAAGGGACACATGAACTGCGCGCGGCGCGCGAGCGGGTCTGGAAGGCTCTGGTTGACCCGGAAGTTTTGCGGCGTTGCATTCCCGGCTGCGAGCGTCTTGAGAAGACCGGCGAGGACGCTTACGCGGCGACGCTTCGCACGGGCGTGGGTGCGATTAAAGGCGTCTTCAACGGGAACGTCCGGCTCGAAGACATGCGCGCGCCGGAGCATTACCGCATCGTCGTTGACGGGCGCGGCCAGCCCGGTTTCCTGAAAGGCGCGGGCGACCTCGACTTGGAAGAAAAGGAGGGCGCGACGCTCGTCCGTTACGCGGGCGACGTGCAGGTGGGCGGCACGCTCGCCTCGGTCGGGCAGCGGATGATTCAGGGCGCGGCGAAGATGATGACGACGCAGTTCTTCACCTCGCTCGAAGCCGAGGCGCAGGTCGAGCACGGCGAGTCGCCGCCGGAACACGGTTTTTTTAGGACGGCCCTGAGAGTGATCTCAGGGCTGCTGCGAAACATCTTCAAGAGACATTGAGCGGCAATCAAGGCGTCGGCGTCGAGAGCATGAGGACGGCGAAGGTCGCGAGCCAGTGCTCGCCCTCGTAGTTGCCGCTGGCGACGTGCGCGAGCGCGTCAGCGCCGTGCAGCCTCGCCGACTCGGCCAGCACTCTCCGCGCGGGGTCTCGCGGCGCGAGCACCGAAGCGATCTCCCTCATGCACCACGCGCGGCTCAGGTTCAGCCCGTCGAGGTGCACGAGCTTCGGGTCGGAACGGTCG